>JALVQI010000146.1 GCA_027031485.1 Candidatus Aminicenantota bacterium
TTTATAGGCATTATTTTAATAAAAAATTCTCTGAAAATATGGTTTAACAAATGGCAAAGTTCAATAAAAACTTTAATATTAGTGATTGTTTCTTTACAAGTGATTTATAACTTTTGATTTTCTCTTAAATTTCGGCTTCTGAAAACACCTTCGCTCGACTTTTATTTTAGTATGAGAGATATGGATAAAAAGGTTTTATTATACTAATCCCAGCTTATTTAGTTTGGATTTTGTGGGAATACCCGTATTAGGATTCCATCCTCTATCCAGGTAGTATTTATGAAGCATTTTTCCGTAGAATTTTTCCTTTGTTAGGACCTTTCCTTTTCCCGGTCCGTAGGATAGCGGTTCTTTAAAAAATCTTTCAGGTAATACATCATCATTTTTATCAAAACCTTCTCTTACATTGAACATTCTTTCAAGATTGTAAATTCTTTCTCCTACTTTTCGGAAATCTTCCGAGGAGTAATCAATGCCTGTAATGACATTGACAAATTCTCTTAAGCCATCATTTCTGTAGCCGAAAAATGCAAACCTGCAAATTCCGAGAGAGTCAAGAAGAGCTCCTCTGTCCTGACTTTTTGGATTTCCGCCATTAAGATGGCATGCTCCTCTGTTTGCAGTGGCATAACTAATTCCAGTCCACGGATTCACATGAACATTCCATGCGGCAAGCTCATGTCCTTTTACATGAATTGCAAAGTCAGACGAACCCTGACCTATCTTTTCCGCTAAGAACTTAACTCCTCTTGAGGCATAAACTCCTGCGCCTTCTCTTCTTATAATCTTTTTCATCATCTTTAAGATTGCATCAACATCCCCCCATTTTAAGTCAATACCATCAAGAAATTTTATGTCTATCAGTTTTTTTTCATATGCTTCCATTAGAAAACCAATGGTATTACCGATGGAAATCGCATCAACTCCATAATCGTCTGCATCAAAGATTTCTTTTAATAGTCCCGCAAGGTCTGATACGAGAAGATTTGCTCCCAACATTGTACCTGTTTCATATTCAGGTCCGTCATGGGATATTCCCGCATAGGGGCCGACTTTTATAACACCACTCTTTTTGCAGGATAACATACAGGTATAGCAGGCATAATCTTTTACCCAGTACTGCTTTCGAGCTGCTTCGGCTCCTATTTTATCAATATCTTTAAATGTTCCCTCCCTGTAATTTTTAACCGCCTGTGAGCCTCTTTTGCTTGATGAAACAAGAGCTCCTGCTGTTCCGTTCAATCTCCAATTTAGAGTCCTGTTTGAGTTTTTAAAAATTTTCCTATGCTTTTCAAGGAGTTTATTGTATCTGACTATATCATCAACAGGAGGAAGATTTGTGCCTCTTATGGCAATAGCTTTTAATTTTTTTGAACCCATAACAGCGCCTACTCCCCCTCTTCCCGCTGCTCTTGAAGCTGTATGAAGAATACTTGCATATTCCACAAGATTTTCACCGGCAGGTCCTATGTATATTACCTGGAACTTTTTATCTTCAAGCTCTTCCTTTATTCTCTTATCAAATTCATTTGTTCCCATTCCCCAGTATTTTCTTGCATCTCTTATCTCAACCTTATCATTTTTAATGTAAAGATAGACAGGGTTGGGAGATTTTCCCCTTACAATAATTCCATCATAACCTGCGAATTTTATTTCAGGGGCAAAGAAACCTCCCACACTGGAATAGCTGAGAGTTGAGGAGTGCTTGTATTTTCTGTTTACCGGAGAAGTGTGTGGTGATTTTGTAATCACAGTAAGTCTTGAAGCTGAAGGAACGGGATAACCTGAAAGGGGGCCTGCCATAAACATAAGAATATTTTCTTCTCCGAGAGGATCCGTTCCAGCTTTAACTTCTTCGTACAAAAATTTAGCTCCGAGGCCCCTTCCTCCTAAAAAATTCACAATATATTCTTCGCTAAGTGCTATTTTACTTATTTTCCCAGTAGTTAAATTCACATCTAAAATAATTCCATTGTATCCCTTTATTTTCATTGTACCTTCCCTCCTTTTCCTTTATACCATTCCTTTGCCAGAATTTCAGCTATTCTATCTGGTTTCATCTTGTAAAATTTTCTCTTAACTTTGCCTTTAACAAAGTGTAGGGCTCCGTAGGGACAGTATTTTACACATTGAGGGTCTCCTCCGCAAAGTGTACACATTCCGGTTGGCCTTCTCTCCCGCTCATCAAAAAGAATAACTCCCGCGCTTTTCTCTTTGCAGGCTCTTGCACAGTTTCCGCAATGCATACATACAGAGGGATTATAAACAATATTTCCCAAAGCTTCATTCTTTGAAAGAGCCTTTTTCCCTGTTTTTTTATCAATAGGAGAGGGACAGGCCTTAATACACGGAGAATCTTCACAAAACTGACAGACATTCGGGACAAAAGTATCTGGATTATAGGAGTAGACTCTTATATTTGATAGATTGGGATTTCCAAGTCCCGGATAATCAACTTCTCCTATTTTTATCTTGTGGTTTGCGGCGGAACACACAGTTTCACAGGTTCTACAGCCGGCGCATTTGTTATAGTCAACTATAATCATGGAGTATGTTCCGTTTTTGCCGAAGGATATGGAAACCATTCCAATACCTTCAAAAAGAAAAAGGGCTCCTCCGATTGCAATATTTTCGATAAATTTTCTTCTTGAAATTTTACCTTTTTTTCTCTCCTTTAAATTATTTTCCATAACTTCCTCCTCCTTTTTATTTTGCACAAAAAAAAAGAAAATTGTCAAGATTATATGAGATTTTGCAGTTATAAAAAAGTCAAATATTGTTTTATTGTAATGAATTGTGTTGTATGGATAAAAGGAAAAGAAGAAGATTTTTTATTTCTCTTCGTAGTAAACAAAGAACTTCAATTCACTTCCCGATTCACAAATCAGCCTGTTTTTGCTTTATTGTCATAATAATTTTTATTCCTGCCTACCTTTCATGGGAAGTGCCTATCTTGATATAAATGGCTATTTGTGTTATAAAACTAAGTTATGAAAAGCTCTTTTTTTAAAAAAATAGGAAAAATAATTTTATGGACATCACTCTTTGGAATAGTATTTCTGCTCTCCACTTTTTTAACTATTTTTATACTTATCAGAGGAGAAACTTACACTGTTCCCGATTTAAGGGGAAAAACAGAGGAGGAGGCTATCAAAATTCTGGCAAAAAAGGAGCTCTACTTAAAAAAAAGAAGAGAGGTCTTCAGTATAGAATATCCCGAAGGAACGATAGTAAAGCAGTATCCTGAACCAGGGGAAAAGATAAAGAAAAATCATTTTGTTATGGTTGATATAAGCAACGGAGGAGAAATAGTCAAAGTACCCAATCTTATTCAAAAAAATTTAAATGCCGCAAAGATGGAGCTTAGACAGTATTCTCTGGATATTAAAAGAATTTCTTCAATTCATTATAAGTTTCAAGCTGAAGATATAATTGCACAGAATCCCCCTGCCGGGGCACAAACTTTTAAAAGGAGTGGGGTCAATGTTTTAATTTCAAGTGGTCCACGGATTCCTGCATATATAATGCCTGATCTTATAGGTAAAGATATTAATCTTGTGATGAACTATTTTGAGAAAAAGGGTCTTAAAATAGAAAATATAAGAGAAGTTGAATATGAAGGGATCCCAAGTGGGACAATAGTAAGGCAAACTCCTCTCTCAGGTTATAAAATTAAGAGAGGAAATATAATAATTCTGGATGTGGTAAAATGATTGCACCCTCAATACTTTCCGCTGATTTTTCAAAATTGGGAGAGGAAATTAAAATGGTAGAGAAAGCCGGTGCGGAGCTTTTGCACCTTGATATTATGGATGGTCACTTTGTTCCTCAAATAACCATAGGTCCCCCTGTTGTTGCATCAATAAACAGTATAACAGAACTTACCCTTGATGTTCATTTAATGGTAACGAATCCTGATGATAATATTGATTCCTTTGCAAAGGCCGGGGCTGATATGATCTCTTTTCATTTTGAGACTTCTCATACTCCATATAGAACAATTTCAAAGATTAAAGAAAAAGGAATAAAGGCGGGAGTGGCTCTTAATCCTCTTACTCCAATAGTAGATGTTTTAGATGCTCTTCCATATGTAGA
>JALVQI010000147.1 GCA_027031485.1 Candidatus Aminicenantota bacterium
TAGAAAAGGTTGCAAAAGACAATTCAACGGGAGAAATAAAAGAGCAAAGGACCTATGATGTATTCGGAAATCTTATAAACCGTACCGGTGAAAACACCACCCCCATAGGTTTCCAATCAAAATACTACGACTCAGAGAGCGGACTTTATTACTATTACCACAGATACTACAATCCCCAAACAGGCAGATTCACAACAGAAGATCCAATAGGAATAGCGGGAGGACTTAATCTTTACAGGTTTGTGAATAATAATCCTGTGAATTTTGTTGATCCATGGGGGCTTATGCCGCCGAGCCCCGGATACTATTGGTCGGGATACTACGGATATTGGGCAACTATAAAAAATGCAGTAAAGCAGAAATGGGATGTTTTCTCAAAATATTCCGGTTGTATGATAAATTGTATGTATGGGATAAAAGTTTGTGATAAAAGTAAAAAACCTACAAAGGTTGCCCCGATTCCAAATTATTTAATCGGAGATCTGTCAACAAGAGCTATAATGCAATATTATTCATGGTTGCTGAAGAATAGTAAGGATGTGTTGACAAGTAATCCTGTATTAGAAAATATCTTCAATAGTAACGCTTTATCAACTGTTTCTAAAATTTCTACATGGGCAGGAATAGCTGTTATTTCAGGGCAAGCTGTATATTGTGGTTATAGATGTTCAAAGTGAGGTTATAGAATGTGGGAATATCTTATTTACTCATATATATTGATACCTATTGTTTATGTATTGTATTTAATATTAAAAGCTCCGATTTTAAAACTTTTCAGCTCTTACTACAGACAATATTACAAATCTGTTGACTTATATTATGAAAAGAGATTAAAAGAGGCTATAAAAGAAACGAAAAAAGCCATATCCATGAACCCCGGAGATTGGAAGAATTATAATAATTTAGGCACAATTTATTCTATTTTAGGTGATAATAAAAAAGCAATAGAAAATTTCGAGAAAGTAATAGAAATAAAAAAATCAAAGAAAACTGATGCTTATGCTTCTCTTGCGATATTATATGCTGAGGAAGGGGAGGATTTATCGAAGTGTCTTGAATTAGTTAAAAAAGCGGAAGAAATAGGGAATAAAAAATTACTCAATTCCTTTAAGGAAATAGCAGAAAAATATTTCAGTATTATATATTCTTGGATATATTTACGAAACGGGAAAAAGGAGGAAGCTTTTAAATCTTTTGATTTTGCTTTTAAAGCAATTGAACAATATCTTAAGAAAAATAGAAATCTTGAAGGGGATCTTTCAAATACAATTATCTTCTACCATTTCGGTATAATCCTGAAACACAAAGGTGAATACAAAAAAGCCATTAAATATTTCAAAAAATCGATAAAAGCGGGAGGACCGGAAAGCATATTTTCCAAAAGATCAGAAGAGGAGATAAGGAAGATTGTGAATGGTGAATTGTGAATGGTGAATCGGAGTTTCTTGTGTTTGGTTCATTGTTTTTAATTTTTACGGGGAATTGTGAATTGTGAATCGGGAATTAATTAAAATGATAACTTTCCAATCAAAATACTATGACTCGGAGAGCGGCCTTTATTACTATTACCATAGATACTATGACCCAAAATCAGGAAGGTTCATAATAGAGGATCCAATAGGAATAGCAGGAGGGCTAAACCTTTATAAAGCTTTCGGGAATAACCCTGTGAATTATGTTGATCCGTTTGGAGAGGATGTATGGATAGGAATTGGTGTGCAAGGGGGATTTAGTGCTCTTGCAGTTGGGCTTTCTGGTAATGGAGTTGTATTAGTTAATACAAAAACAGGAGAAATAGCTATAATTGGTACAGGCGGTGGTAGAGTTGGAAATTTCCCTGAAGCTGGTGGCGGTATAGTTGGAATGATTTATCCGCATGGTCCCAAATGCGCAAAGGATTTTGAAAAAGGAGAAAATGTTTATTTTGAATCTCAGGCAAGTTGGGGAATAAAAGTGTTTGGTGGAGGAGTAAGCTTTGGAAGATATACCGGTATATATTTTGGTGTGGGTTATGACGCAGCAAGTAATTTTATTAAAAAATTTGTAAACTTTAAAAAATTTGTCTGGGTTGGAACAGGGGTTCCAATATGGACAAAGATTTGGATCAATAATTCACCGGAGGAATGCAAATGCAAGAAATAAAAATAACGGAGGAAGGACTCCTATTTTGTGAGAAAATAATAATCAAATGGACGGATATAGTGAATTGGAGAAAAAGCGATGAGAAGATAATTTTTTTTGAAAAGGGGATGCTCGGTCGTATTTTATACTGTCCCGTGGAAAACATGGGTAGAAGAGAAGAATTTAACAAAGATGTTGAAAACTATTTTATTATTTATCTGACTAACGGTAAAATTATAAGGTGTGAAAATTTCAAACTAAAGAATTTGAATAATAAAATATTAAATAAAAAAGATGCTGAAGAAGAACTTGTCCGAATATTGGAAAAGAAAGTATCTCATAGAATAAAATGTTTAACTCGAATTGATAAAATGGGAGCATATTCAATAATCTTAAGTATTCTTTTAATAATCTTCGTAGATGTGTTTTTTTTCCTTCTAAATATATTTGGCGGTATTTTTATAATGTATCTTGTATTTTTTTTTATTATGCTTCACAGTTTATTTTTTTTCGGAGATTTAGGGAAAAGCATGAGGAAAATATGTATAAATAGGAATAAAAAGGAGAAGAACTGATGAATAAAAACTTATTTTATTTTATAATGGAAACTATTTTATACATAATATTAATGTTTTACATAGTAAAGAGGTATTTTGAATTTGTAAAATATTCGTATAATAAAAAGATAAGAAGGAAAGCCATCCGCAAGGGGATATTGTTTTTAATATTGTTTATTTTAATGTTATTTTTAGTTGTAGGTTTATTGATATTCATAAGCAAATTTCCGGAACCAAGTAAAAACGATATTTTTGAAATAGGAAGTATATTTTTCCTCTTTTTCTATTTCTTTAGCACTATGTTTGCAATGATGTTCTTATATTCACCCTATTATTCTTTTAAGAATGAGAATTGCGAATATTTATACGATTTATGTAATAAGAAGAAAGATGAAACAAGTGAAGAGTTTGAAGATGTAAAATCAGAAGAGATTAAGAAAAAAGAAAACAAATTAAGAAGGACTAAAACTTTTTTCTATTTTTTTTCTGCTTTTTATTTTGTTGTGGGAGTTTTGAATTTTTTCAAGATTATTAAGCTTTCTTTTTTATTTTTTTTTATTTTATCCTCAGTCGGAGGGATTGTAATGATTTATCTGTATAAAAAAGATATGAGAGAAAGTAAGTGAAATAATATGGGAATTTATATTAAGGGATAAATTAAGATAATTATAAATAAAAAAACTAAAATAAATAAAATGAATAAACAATCAGGATATGAGTTAAAAAAACCCAAGGGCGGTAGCATGTCTGAGCGAGAATTGCTGATAGCTCAAAGCCTGATGCTATTAAGTTGCTCAAAAATTCTTGACAAATCACCCCTTTCTTTCTATTATAATATTGGTGATCAAACATGGGAAAACAGGAAATAAAAAATGCACATGATAGTTTTTTCAAAAAACTTTTCAGCGATAAAAACACCATAAAAAGCTTTCTTACAATAGCACTTCCCGAGGATTTGTTAAATAACATAGAACTTGAAAAGATTGATATAGATCCTACGGGCTATGTATCAGAGGCTATGGAAGGCTCATTTTCGGATATAGTTGTAAAGACGAGAATAAAAGGAGAAGAGAAAGAAGAGCAAAAGGAAAAGGGGAAAAAGAAAAAGGGTAAAAAGAGAGGGAAAGATAAGGGAATACCGGCTGACATATATATAATATTTGAGCATAAGAGTTATAGGGATAGAAACATATATTTTCAGCTGTTGAAATATATGTATATGATGTGGGAGCAGGATTATAGAGAGGGGAAGGAGTTGAGGGTAATAATACCTCTTGTGTTTTATCACGGAAGGGGAAAATGGAGATTGAGCAAGGAGTTTAACAGTGTGTTTGGGGTAAATGAGGATGTGAGGAAGTATTTATTGAATTATGAGTATCTATTATTTGATACGAATGA
>JALVQI010000148.1 GCA_027031485.1 Candidatus Aminicenantota bacterium
GAGTCAGAGCAGCACTGCCGGGAGAGTTTACAAAAAGAGCTTTCTTGAATGGAAAAATGGATTTAATTCAAGCTGAAGCTCTCGAAACGCTGGTGAAAAGTTCTTCTTATGATGGGATAAAACTTTCATTTTCTTATCTTAAAGGAAGTCTTTCACAAAAGGTTAAAGAAATCAGAGAATCTATTTTGATTTTACTTTCTCAGATAGAGGCTAATATAGATTTTCCTGATTATGATGTGGAAATTGATTGGGAATCTTTTGATAAAACTGTGAAAAGGATAAAAGAATGGACAACAAAAATATTAAACTCTTCCCATTTTTCAAACTCTCTCTTTGAAGGACAAAATATAATTGTTGCAGGAAAAGCAAATGTTGGAAAATCATCCCTTTTAAATGCTTTTATACAGGAAGAGAGAGCTCTTGTAAGTGAATATCCCGGGACAACAAGGGATTTTTTAAGAGAAAGAATTGTTTATAAAAGCAAGGTTTTTAATGTGATAGATATAGCAGGGATAGAAGAAAAGGAAAGTAGGCTTATAGAGAAAAAGGGTATTGAAAGGTCTCTGAAGATTCTGGAAGAGAATGATAATATATTGTTTGTAATAGATGCTTCAGAGGGAGTGGATGAAAGGGATTTATCTGTTTATGATAAAATAAGGGGAAAAAAGATAATTCTTGTTTTAAATAAAATAGACAAAGGCTCTGTGATAGGAAAGGGAGAGGCGGAAAAACTTTTTCCGGAGGTTTTGGATATTGTTGAAATTTCCGCAAAGTTTGAGAGAAACATAGACGAACTCTTGGATAAAATGGTCTTTCAATATTCTAATGGAAAGAATAAAAACGATTTTATTGCCATAACAGAGAGACAGAAGGAGCTTTTTTACAGATTAAAAAAAGAAGCTGAAAAAGTTCTGGAAAAGAAAACGTTAAAGTACGAAGAGGAAATTTTGGCAGAGCATGTAAGAGAGATGCGAAAAATCATTGAAAAACTGACAGGGATGATTTATGATGAGGATATTCTTGAAAAAATATTTTCAAGTTTTTGCATAGGAAAATGATTATAAAGGAAACGGATGTAATTGTTGTGGGCGCAGGGCATGCAGGTATAGAGGCCTCTTATGCAGCCCAAAAGATAGGAGCAAAGACTGTATTGATTACAATGAATCTTGAGACAATAGGGCAGATGTCGTGTAATCCTGCAATAGGCGGGCAGGCAAAGGGGCAGGTTGTTAAGGAGATAGATGCAATGGGTGGTGTTATGGGCTTTATGGCAGACAGAGCCGGAATTCACTTTAAAATATTAAACAGTAGCAAAGGAGTGGCGGTTAGAGCTCCGAGAGCACAGGAGGACAAAGCTCTTTACCGAAGACTGATGAAAAGTTTTCTTGAGAAACAGGAAAATCTTGAAGTATATCAGGGTATTGTAACAGGGGTTGAGATAAAGGATGGAAGGGTTTTTGGTGTTAGATTAAACGATGATTCAATAATTAAAGCAAAAGCTGTTATCCTGACAACAGGGACTTTTTTAAATGGTTTAATACACATAGGAATGAGATCCTACCCTTCGGGAAGGGCAAATGAACCTGCCTCAACAGAGCTTTCGGAAAATCTCAAGAATTTAGGTTTTGAAAGTATAAGATTAAAAACAGGCACTCCTATGCGGCTGAAGAGAGGTTCCATAAATTGGGAAAAGTTTGAGAAACAGCCTGGAGATAAAAAACCGAGACCATTTTCCTGGAGAACAGAAAAGGTTAAGAATAAAATAATTTGTTACATAGGAAGGACAAACAAGAAGGTTCATGAAATAATACAGAGAAATTTAACCCTTGCTCCTCTCTATGCGGGAAAGATTGAAGGAATAGGGATAAGATATTGTCCCTCAATTGAAGATAAGATTGTAAAATTTAAAGATAAAGAAAGCCATGTTTTTTATCTCGAACCTGAAGGTATTGAAACAGAGGAAATCTATGTTAACGGACTCTCAACCTCTTTGCCTGTTGAAATCCAGAGGCAGATGTTGGATGCAATTCCCGGACTTGAAAATTCAATAATAATGAGACCTGCCTATGCCATTGAATACGATGCAATAAAACCGCATCAGATAAAGGAAACACTTGAGACAAGACTGTATGAAGGACTTTATACTGCTGGACAGATAAACGGAACTTCAGGATATGAGGAGGCCGCAGGGCAGGGTTTGGTAGCCGGAGTAAATGCAGCATTAAAAATTTTAGGTAAAGAACCTTTTATTTTAAGCAGAAGAGAGTCTTTAATAGGTGTTATGATAGATGATTTAATAACAAGGTCAATTGATGAACCATACCGATTGTTTACTTCAAGAGCGGAGTACAGACTTTTGTTAAGAGCTGACAATGCTAAGCGGAGATTAAGCCGAAAAGCTTTTTTGGCAGGGATGCTTGATGAGGATGAGTATAAGGAAATACAGGAAAGAATTGGAAAAGCAGAAAAAATGGTATTATTTTTGAGCGGGGAAAAATTTAAGTATAAAGGTAAGAGAATAACCTATTCAAAGTATCTAAAAATGCCTAAAGCCTCTTTTGAAAAGGTAAAAAAAGCTTTTAAAGAAGAGTTTAAGAATTTGCGGGAGGATGAGAGAGATTTTGTGGAAGCTGAACTTAAATATGAAGGCTATATAAAAAAGATGTTAAATGAAGTTGAGAGAATTGAAAGGGAGGAAAATACAATAATTCCCGAATCTTTTAATATAGAGGATGTTAAAGGAATCTCAATAGAGATAAGAGAGAAGGTAAAAAAGTATAAACCAAAAAAAATAGGAGATTTAAAGAAGATACCGGGAATCACGCCTGCGGCCGTATCACTGATTTTACTCCATATCAAGGGAAAAAAATGAGGGAGAAAATAGAGAAAATATTGGGAGAAGGGCAAAGTACGGAAATTTTTTATCAATATTACAAGCTGATAAAAGAGTGGTCTTCAAAAATAAACCTGATTTCAAGAAAAGATCTTGATGGGAACTTTTTAAATTTATTAAAAACATCTCTCTTTTTATATAAGAAGTTAGAAAAGTATAAATCCTTTGTGGATATAGGAGCAGGAGCGGGTTTCCCTTCTGTGCCAGGACAAATACTTTTCCCGGAAAAGAAATTTGTTTTGGTTGAGCCGAGTAAGAGATTTTATTTTTTAAAGGAAATTATAAAAAGACTAAAACTGAAAAATACAGAGGTTGTGAAAAAAAGTTTTTTGGAATTTTTTTCGAAAAAAAACAGGAAAGAATATGAGTTAGGGGTTTCCTGGGGAGTTAGGAACAAGGTAGCCATGTTGAAGAGGGGTAGAAATTTTGTTAAGATAGGGTATGTCTTTGTTACAGGACCGAAGGAGATAGAAAAAATGATGACACTGAACTTAAAGTATGATTTTAATGCTGAAAAAGTAGAAGGCAAAGACCGGTTATACCTTGTCTTTGCAAAAAAAGTTCCACGTGGAACATAAAATGAGTAGAATTATAGTTGTTGCCAATCAGAAGGGAGGAGTTGGTAAGACAACGACTGTCATAAATCTTGGAGCAGCTCTCTCTCTGGCGGAAAAGAAGGTTCTTATTCTGGACATGGATCCTCAAAAAAACAGTACATCCGGAATAGGAGCAGAGCCGGAAGAAGGCAAATCAATCTATAATGTTCTAATGGGGCTTTCTTCTTTAAGCGATAATATTGTGGGTACAAAACTTCCCTACCTTTACCTTGTTCCTTCTTCAGATGAAATGCAGGGTTTTGAGGTTGAGGTTCTTGAAAAGGATAAAAAAGCTTTTCTTTTAAAGGAAGCTATAAAAAATGAAAAGGATAATTTTGATTATATTCTTATTGACACTCCTCCTTCTTTAAGTTTTATAACTGTTAATTCTCTTGTTGCGGCTGAAGAGGTGCTGATTCCCCTTCAGGCTGAGTACTATGCTCTCGAAGGGCTTTCCCAGCTTTTGAAAACAATAAAAGAGGTGCAAAAGGTTTATAATCCTGACCTTGAAATATTAGGTGTTGTTATTACAATGTTTGACGAGAGGACTAATCTTTCAAAACAGGTGGAGGAGGACGCGAGATCCTTTTTCGGGGATAAGGTGTTTAACACGAGGATTCCAAGAAATGTTAAACTGTCTGAAGCTCCGAGTTTTGGTAAACCGATCTTTCTCTATGATATAAAATCCAAAGGAGCAATTTCTTATTTAAATTTAGCTAAGGAGATTATAAGTGCCTAAAAAAATAGCTTTGGGAAAAGGTTTGAAAGCATTGATTGAGGATGATTCTCTTTTAAAAAAAGAAAGGTTTGCCTTGATAGATATTGATAGAATTAAAGAGAATCCTCTGCAACCAAGGAGAATTTTTAATGAGGACAAATTAAAGGAATTAGCTTTATCCATTAAAGAAAAGGGGGTTTTACAACCCGTAGTTGTTGTTAAAAGTAAAGAAGATTTTATTCTGGTTGTAGGTGAGAGAAGGCTGAGGGCTTCAAAAATAGCCGGACTAAAAAAAATTCCAGCAATAATAAGGGAGTTTAATGAAAAGGATCTTTTAATTAATGCAGTGCTCGAAAACATCCAAAGAGAGGATTTGAATCCTCTTGAAATCTCGGATGCTCTTTTTGAGATGAATAAAAAAATGAATATGAAGCAGGAAGAAATAGGTAAACTACTTGGCATAGACAGAGCGACTGTTTCAAATTTAATAAGACTTCAGAATTTAGGGGATTTTGCGAAAAAGGCTCTTTCGGAAGGTAAGATTTCTCTCGGGCATGCAAAGGTTCTTCTTCAGTTAAACGATAAGGAAAAAGAAGAGGTTCTTGTCAGAGAGATAATAAAAAAAGATTTAAGTGTGAGAGCTCTTGAAAATGAGCTGAAAAAAGGAAAAAAGAGAAAGGAAAAAAGGAAAGAAGAAGATTTATATTTTAAAGCTTTAGAGGATGAGTTAAAATCTTATACTGGTTTATCTGTGAAGATAAAGAAAAAAAGTAGAGGTGGGGAGATTGTTTTTAAATTTAAAACAGATAAAGAGTTAGTTAGTTTTGTAAATAAATTAAAGGAGTGAAAAAATGTCGAAAAACATTGGAAATGAAAGACTGTCCGGGTTTCTGGACAAAGACACATCTTTTGTTGGCGAAATAAGATTTAACAACACTCTTAGAATCGACGGAACTTTTGAAGGGAAAATTATGTCCGCCTCTACTCTTCAAATCGGTGAAACAGGTAGAGTTAAAGCGGACATAGAGATAGGAGTAATTTCTATAAATGGTTATGTTGAGGGAACGATTAAAGCAAAAACAAAGGTTGAAATCTTTAGTAAGGGAAAAGTATCTGGTACCATTATTACTCCCAAGCTAATGATTGAGGAGGGAGCATATTTTCAGGGTGAATGTAAAATGGAAGACGGTAAAAAGCCAGAGCTTAAATCCAGTATTCCCACGCTCGAAGAAAAAAAAGAGGAAAGAAAAAATAAATAGTTTATCTTGATATGAATGTTGCTATTATTATCCCAGCGAGGTTAAAATCTACAAGATTGGAAAAAAAATTATTAATAAAAGTAAAAAATAAAAGTATTCTTGAATATACTTTTTCAAATGCTAAAAAGGTAAAGGGTTCCACAGTTGTTGTTGCCGCGGATTCAAAGGAGATAATTGAGGAAGCGGAGAATTTTGGAGCTAAAGCGGTTCTTACTCCAGCTAATTTAAATTCCGGGACAGAGAGGGTTCTTTATATTGCAAAGAAACTTAAAAAAGATTATGATGCAATAGTTAATCTTCAAGCTGACGAACCTCTTCTCAAGCCTGAATATATTGAGAGAGCAATAAGCATTGTAACCGAAGAAAATTATTTAGTTTCATCTCTTTTTTTCAGGAATTCAAATTATGAAGATTTTCTTAATCCGAATAATGTGAAAGTGGTTCTTGATAATGAAATGGATGCTCTCTATTTTTCAAGAGCTCCAATCCCTTTTCAGAAAAAAGATAATTTTACTTTTTTCTTGCAACATGTGGGAATCTACTGTTTTAAACCTGCTTTTTTGGATGTTTTTGCTTCCTTGAAAAGCTCTCTCGATAATTATGAGAGATTGGAACAGCTAAGAATAATAGAAAACGGATATAAAATTAAAATGGCACTAATTGATGAACCTACAATAGGGATAGACACAAAAGAAGATCTTGATAAATTTAATAGATATTTAGAGGAGAAAAAATGGCAAAATTCATCTTTGTAACAGGGGGTGTGCTTTCCTCTTTGGGAAAAGGCGTTGCTTCTGCTTCCATAGGAAGGCTTTTAAAAGCTCACGGTCTTAAAATAACAAATCAGAAACTTGATCCATACTTGAATGTGGACCCGGGAACTATGAGTCCGTATCAGCATGGAGAGGTCTTTGTGACCTATGATGGTGCTGAAACAGATCTTGATCTGGGGCATTATGAAAGATTCACGGGTAATCTTACTTCTCAGAAAAGTAATTGGACTGCGGGTAGAATTTATTATGAAATTATTACAAAAGAGAGAAGGGGAGATTATCTTGGAAAAACCGTTCAGGTTATTCCCCATGTTACAAATATGATTAGAAGAGCCATTTATTCGGTGGAAAATGACAATGATGTTGTTATTGTTGAAATTGGTGGCACGGTGGGAGATATTGAGGGTCTTCCCTTTCTTGAAGCAATAAGACAGATTAGACAGGAGAGAGGAAAAGAAAATGCTATCTTTATCCATTTGACTCTGGTTCCTTACATAAAAGCTTCTGGGGAACTTAAGACCAAACCGACCCAGCACAGTGTTAAGGAGTTGAGAGAAATTGGAATTCAGCCTGATATTCTTTTGTGCAGAACGGACAGATTCTTACCTAAAGAAATAAAGGAAAAAATAGCTTTGTTTACCAATGTTTCATATGATGCGGTTATAACCGCAAAAGATGTTGATGAAATATATGAGATTCCTTTAATCTTTAAAAGAGAGGGTTTGGACAAAAAAATATTAGAGTTACTTAACCTCAAAAGTAAAGGTTTTAATATAAAAGAGTGGCAAAAAGTAGTCAGAAAATTAAAGAAACCCAAAGATGAAGTTTTGATTTATATAGTGGGAAAATATGTTGAGTATAAGGATTCATATAAAAGCCTGACAGAGGCACTAAAGCATGGAGGTATCCCTTCAAGTTTAAAGGTAAATCTTGTCTGGATTGAAGCAGAGGATCTTGAAGATAAGGAGGAGTCCATTAATATTTTAAAAAAGGCTGATGGTATTCTTGTACCCGGAGGTTTCGGTAAGAGAGGTATAGAGGGAATGATTAGAGCTATCCGTTATGCGAGGGAAAATAATATTCCATATTTAGGTCTTTGCCTTGGAATGCAAACTGCTGTCATAGAATTTGCAAGAAATGTTGCAGGTCTTGAAAAAGCAAACTCCGCTGAATTTGACAGGAGATCTCCCCATAAAGTTTTCCTCAAATTAAAAGAATTGAAGAATGTAAAGGATCTGGGGGGGACTATGCGTTTAGGGGATTATCTTTGTGTTGTGAAAAAGGATTCTTTTGCATACAAAGCGTATAAAAAAGAGTCTTTTTTTGAGAGACATAGACATAGGTATGAGTTTAATCCTGAATATGAAAAACTTCTTGAAGGAAAAGGTCTTTTTATAGCAGGAAAAAATCCGGAAAGAGATCTTGTGGAAATTGTTGAATTGAAGAACCACAGATGGTTTTTGGGCTGTCAATTTCATCCTGAGTTTACTTCAAGGCCTGATTCTCCGAATCCGCTTTTTGTTTCCTTTATAAAAGCTGCTTATGATTATAAAAAGGAAAAGAATGTTTAAAATAAAAGATATAAAGATAGGGGAAGATTTTTTCTTTATTCTTGGTCCCTGTGTTATAGAAAGAGAAGAGTTTGTGATGCAAATAGCAGAAGGTTTGAAAAAGATAGCGAAAGAACTTAATCTTAAATTTATTTTCAAAGCCTCTTTTGATAAAGCAAATCGTTCGTCAATAGAATCTTACAGGGGTCCGGGAATGGAAGAGGGTTTGAAAATCTTGAATAAAGTGAAGAAAGAATTTGGTCTTCCAATTACGACGGATATTCATCTTCCGGAGCAGGCAAAACCCGTATCAGAAATTGTTGATCTCCTACAAATACCTGCTTTTCTTTCAAGGCAGACAGATCTTCTTTTAGCAGCTGGAAAAACCGGAAGACCTATAAATGTGAAAAAAGCTCAATTCTCTGCCCCCTGGGATGTTTTTAATATTGCGGAAAAGATAAAATCAACAGGAAATAATAAAATCATGTTTACGGAAAGAGGATCCTCTTTCGGTTATAATAATCTCGTCGTTGATATAACATCTATTCCGATTATCAGAAAAGGGGGTTATCCTGTTGTGATAGATGCCACACACTCTGTTCAAAAACCCGGAGGTCTGGGAAAAAGCTCCGGAGGAAATAGGGAACTTGCCCCTTATATTGCAAAAGCCGGAGTTGCTGCCGGAGCTGACGCTGTTTTTATGGAAGTGCATCCTAACCCTGAGAAAGCTCTTTCCGATGGGCCAAACTCAATAAAACTATCGGAATTAAAGGAGATCTTGGAACAAATAGTTAGAGTCAGAGAGGCGGTTGTATGAAAAAAACAGGGAAAAAAGTTCTTGAAATAGAGGGAAAAGCACTGCTTGAACTTTCTAAAACCTTGGGAGATTCTTTTGACAAAGCTGTCGAAACCATTTTGAATGCCAAGGGAAGAATTATTCTTACAGGGATAGGAAAAAGCGGTCTTATAGCTCAAAAAATTGCAGCTACTCTTACTTCAACAGGTACTCCCGCTATCTTCCTTCATGCAGCTGAAGCCGTACACGGAGAATTAGGCTCAATTTTACCTGATGATATAGTTATTGCCCTCTCCTATTCCGGAGAAACCCTTGAAATAAAAAATTTACTTGAATTTATTAAGAGGAATGGGAATGTTCTTATCTCCCTCACAGGGGATGAAAACTCCACTCTTGCGAAATATTCCGATATAGTTATTTCTGTAAGGATAGAAAAGGAAGCATGTCCCATCGGACTTGTTCCCACGACATCAACCACGGCTACCCTTGCAATGGGTGATGCTATAGCGGTTGCCCTTATGGAAAGAAAGGGTTTTACAAAGGATGATTTTGCATATTTTCATCCGGGAGGAAAGATAGGCAAAAAGATAGTGAAAGTTAAACACCTTATGCATACGGGAGACTCTCTTCCCCTTGTAAAGGAAGAAGAGCCAATGATAGATGTTGTAAAAATTGTCAGTGAAAAGAGGCTTGGGGTTGCAATAGTAGTAGACGAGAAAGAAAATCTAACCGGGATAATTACGGATGGTGATATCAGAAGGGCAATTGTAAAATTCGGGAGTATAGAGAAAAAGAGAGCAGCGGATTGTATGCACGCCAATCCCATAACCATAACACCTGAGGAAATCAGTGTAAAAGCTCTGAATATCATGGAACAGAAGAAAATTACATCCCTTGTTGTTGTTAATGATGATAAAAAGGTTTTGGGTTTAATACATCTCCACGATCTGTGGAGAACACAGATGATCTGATATGAAAAAAGAGCTAAGAGATAAGTTTGGAAGAAAGGTAACATATTTAAGGTTATCCATAACAGATAGATGCAATTTCAAATGTTTTTATTGCAAGCCTATAAAGGATTTTAAATATATTCCCCATGGGGAAATTCTAAGATATGAAGATCTTTTGTTTTTAGCGGAGACCTTAAAAGAGTATGGGGTGGAAAAAATTAGATTAACGGGAGGAGAGCCCTTTGTAAGAAAGGGTTTTCTGAATTTTTTGTTTTCCCTTAAAAAAATCTTTCCGAACATTTATATCACAACAAATGGCTATTTTTTAAAAGAGAGTGTCGGGAAATTAAAAAAAATAGGAATTAAGGGTTTAAATGTAAGTCTTGATACATTAAAAAGGGAGCTATTCAAAGAGATAACAAAAGTTGATGCATTAGATAAAGTTTTGGCGGGGATAGAAGAGGCGATAAAAGAGAGACTTTCTTTAAAGATTAATACTGTTCTTATGAAAAAGAGCAGAGGAGAGATAATTGATCTTATTAAGTTTGCCTCTGAGAGAAAAATCCCTATCAGATTTATAGAGCTTATGCCAATAAGTTCAAGGGTAAAGAAAGAATTTTTATCCGAAAATGAAGCAAAGGAAATTATAAAAAAACATTATTCTCTTATCCCTATTGATGAAAAAATAGGAATAGGGCCTTCAAGATATTTAAAAGTTCCGGAAAATAATGGAGTCATCGGATTTATATCTGCTCTTACCCATAATTTTTGTGAGACCTGCGATAAGATACGAATAACCTCGGATGGTAAACTCAGAGTTTGTCTTGCTCTTGATGATGAGATTTCAATTAAGGAAGCTGTTTTAAAGAGGGATGTGAAAGAACTTATTTCTCTGATAAAGAATGCACTTGATAAAAAACCGTTTTCCCATAATATGTCAATATATGACCAGATCTCAGGAAAAAATATGTATCAGATAGGAGGATAAATGGATTTTACCCATATAGATAAAAAGGGTAAGATTAATATGGTGGATATAGGAGAAAAGGAACAATCCGAAAGGATAGCCATTGCCTTTGGTAAAATTGCTCTTTCCGAAACCACTGTTAATTTGATTAAAGGTGATAATTTAAAAAAAGGAAGTGTTATTGAAACCGCAAGGATCGGTGGGATCTTGGGAGCAAAAAGCACATCCTCAATAATTCCATTAACCCATCCCATTCCCGTTGAAATGGTGGCTATGGAGTTTTTGATTGAAGAGGATTCCATACTTTGCTTTTCTCTTGCTAAAACTCATTATAAAACGGGGATTGAAATGGAAGCTCTTTTTTCCGTATTATCTGCCCTTGCAACTGTCTATGATATGGTTAAAGCTGTTGAGAGAGAGGGAAGGATAGAAAATGTCTTTCTTCTTTATAAGGAGGGCGGCAAAAGCGGAATTTTTAAAAACCCTGCTCTGGATTTTGATATTATTAATGAAGATGAAAAAAGATATTTTGTTTTTGAAAATAAAAGGATTTTTGAACTTTAAGGAGAAGACATGACAAATGTAAGATTGTATTCGTATGGTGCAATTCAAGAGGTTACAGGCTCAAAGCATATTCTTGAAGTTGACGGAAAAAAGATTTTAATTGATTGCGGGATGTTTCAGGGTAGAAGAGAGGAGACATATAAAAAGAATAAGGAACTGCCTTTTGATCCAAAGGAAATTTCCGCAGCTTTTTTAACCCACGGGCATTATGATCATTGCGGAAATTTTCCCTCCCTAATTAAAGGGGGATTTGAAGGAGAGATTTACTCAACACCCGCAACCTATGACCTTGCCTCTCTTGTTCTCTATGATAGTGCGCATATCCAAAAGAGGGATGCCGAGTTCATTCAGAAGTTAATTAGAAAGGGTAGAAAAGATTTAAAAGTCTACGGACCAATTTATGATGAAGAGGATGTTACGAATACTCTTTCACACTTTGTAACCTATCCCTATAACAAGAGATTTAAAGTTTTTGATAAGGTTGAAGCAGAGTTTTATGATGCTGGACATATTTTGGGTTCCTCAATGATTTTTTTTAATATTGAGTTAGATGCATACAAAACATTAAAAGTGGGTTTTTCCGGAGATTTGGGAAGAAAAGGACTTCCTTTTTTAAGAGCTCCTCAAAAACTTCCTGATCTTGACTATTTTATTCTTGAGAGTACCTATGGAAACAGACTCCATGATGATCTTTCAACTGTGAAGGAGGAGCTTGCAGAGGTAATAAACTCAACTTATCAAAAAAAAGGAAAAATAATTATACCGGCCTTTGCCATAGAGAGAAC
>JALVQI010000149.1 GCA_027031485.1 Candidatus Aminicenantota bacterium
TTTTACCTCAATTTTATTTTATGAGAGGCCTGTATGAAAGGCTCTCTTTTAATTCATAAAAATCACTTCCCTGAGGAACATTCCTTAATTTTGTGAGCAGTGTTTTATCATCTATTAGCTCATCAAAGGGAATTGCCTTAATATTAAAGTTTTCATCCACAGAAACCATGTGCCCGAATTTATTTGCCTGCATAAGTTTGAATGCTCCGTATCCTAACATTGAACCTAACACAACATCAAAGCTTACGGGGCTTCCGCTTCGTGTTTCATATCCCACCTGTTTGTAAACTATTTTCTTTTTTCTACCCATCTTCTTATGATAAGCTTTTTCAGTGGCTCTTGCTATAATTCTCCCGATTTCAGCTTTTCCATAGATTATATTGCCATGTTTATCTGTCTCTTTTGGTCTTAATTTTTCAGGCAAAATTTCTGCAAGCCCTTCGGCGATACAGAAAACACCATAATTTTTAAAATCTCTCTCTCTTTGAATTATTATTTCCGAAAGCTCATCAACTATTCCGTCAATATCAAGTTCTTTTCCCTTTTCAATATCCTCAAGAGAGATCATCTTAACTGCTTCGCCAGCAATACCCGCTGCATAGGTTAACCAACCCGCTTTTCTTCCCATAAGCTCAACAACAAAATATGAATCAGTAGCTTCTGCATCTGCTCTCAGGTTTAGCAGGATTTTTGACATCTCCTCAACAGCTGTCCAGTACCCGAAAGTCCACGGTATTCCATAATAATCATTGTCAATTGTTTTAGGAATATGAATAACCTTTCCTCCCAAATGTCTTAAATAGTTGGCTGTTTTTAAAGTATCATCTCCTCCGATTGTTATTAAAGCATCAGCTCTTAAATATTTCAGAGCTTCTATGATATTCATGAGTCTTTTATTCTTTTCCGGATCTTTTAAATCATCTAAATTCTTTATATCCTTACCCGGGTTTGCTCTCGAAGTTTTAAGCAAAACTCCTTTTTTATTTCTCATCCCTGATACAGAATAGTCAAGATATTTGTAATGAACACCTTCGATGAGAGAATAGGGATTGTTAAGATCAAAATCCTCCAAAAATTCAAATCCTCTGATAATTCCAATCGGTTTGATTCTCTCATTGAGAAGACTTAAAGTGAGAGAGGAAATCACAGCATTTGCACTGGGGGCTGGTCCTCCTGAAAAAAGGATTGCAATGCTTGAAAAATTCTTTTTCTTACTCATTTTATTACCTCTTTATTAAATTTTGTTTTGGAATTTCATATTATCTTTTTTTTTAATAAAATTGTAAAGTCTTTTATCGGTTTTATTTTTTCTGTATGAAAAAAGGGAGTTATCCTCAAATGTGCATAAATTTATATCATCTATGTTTTCAGATTTGAAACCCTCTGCTAATAAGCGATGGTGAATTGCTTTCCTTACATCAAGAAATATCTTCTTATCTTTTATTTTAAAAATATTATCTTTAAATCCTGCCTCTTTAAAAAACAATAAAACATCTTCCTTGATTTCATAACAATTTCCGCAAATTCCGGGACCTACAATTATTTTTGTATATTTTTTCACCATAGTTTCAGTAGCATATTCAAGAGCCTTTTTTTTAAAGCTTTTTATGATATTTTTATAAGTTCCTCGCCAACCTGAGTGAACAGCTCCTATAAAATCAGCCTCTTTATTGTAAAAAATCAAAGGATAACAATCGGCTGTTTTTATTATAAGGTAAATATTCTCTTTGTCGGTTATCAATCCGTCTCCCTCTCTGCCCGAAAAAGGTTCTTCAACCTTTAAAACAATATCAGAATGAACTTGCCTTAAGATTGCATACTTTTTTCCTTCAAAGAAATCTGGAAAATCAAAATTCTTATTTGAAAGACCTATTTCATAATTCTCATCTTTGAAATAAAAGGCAAATCTTTTATCCATTTTCTCTTTTCTTTAACATTATTGCATATTTTATTGCTTGAACCATTGATTTTTCATTTGCAATTCCTTTCCCTGCAATATCAAAGGCTGTCCCGTGATCCGGTGAGGTTCTGATTATTGGTAAATTAAGGGTTATGTTTACTCCGCTTTCAAAACTTGTGAGTTTAAAAGGGATGAGCCCTAAATCGTGGGTGTAAGAAATTATCATCTTATCTCTTTCTCCTTTCAGTTTAAAGAAAAGGGTATCATTGGAGATTGGATATTCAATTCGTATTCCCTCATTTTTTAGTTCATCTATTACAGGAATAATAATATTTTTTTCTTCATCTCCTAAAAAACCGTTTTCTCCCGCATGGGGATTTATTGAAGCTGAGAAAAATTTTAAATTTAACTTAAATCTTTTGTTTACCTGATAGTGAAGAATTTTAAAAAATTCTTTTAAATCTTTTTTATTAAAGAATTTCCAGAAATTTTTAAGGGGAATGTGGTGGGAAAAAAGTGCTATTTTAAAGGAATCTGAGAAAAAACTCATAATAGCCTTTTTTTTAAAAAAATCTTCAAAAAACTCTGTATGACCGCGGTACTTTATTCCGGCCTTAATCCAGTTTTCTTTTGATACCGGAGCTGTTACAAGAGCTCCTCTTTTTTCTATTGTAAGTTTTAGTGCTTTTTTAAAAAATTCAAAGGAGAGCACACCTGATTCGTCAGAAGAGCCGATTTCCATCCCTCCAATTTTTTCAGAAAATTTTAAAATCTCTTTCCTATTATCCACATTTTCTGAGGAGTGTTTTTCAATGAGATTTTCTAACTGTTTGTAAATACCTATAAGATATATGTTTTTACTTTTAAAAGAATTCAGAGATTTTACACTTACCTCCGGGCCTATTCCTCCGGGGTCTCCGGTGGAGATAAAAATTGGGAAATTGCTGTCCATTAATTTTTGTCTTCTTCTTTTTCCTCTTCCTGAGCTTTTATCTTTTCTTCATCCTTCATTATATATTTTATTGCATGTTTATAAACAAGAAGATTGGGTTGCTCCTCTCTTCTTATCTTGATTACCTTTTCATCATACCAATCTATGAAGCCTTCAATCTTTTCTCCGTCCAGCATTATCACTATTACAGGACGCTTATTGCTCATTTGTTTCATGTAGTAAAAGTTTTCAGAATGGGTTTTATAGGGAGGAGGGCTTTTCTTCTTTTTAGGCTTTTTCAGGGTACTTATTTCAGTACTATTCGGTTTGATTAGTTTTCTCATAAAATCCTCCGTGATATTATTTTATTAAAAAAATCCTGTAATTAGTTTAAATTTACCACAAAAAAAAATAAAAAGCAACAATAAAAATGATTTTTTTTGTAATAAAAGTATTACAGGTGTAAAAAAAAGAATACCTTTTTTGATTTTGAAAAACCGGTAAAAAAGCTTTGTTTTAATGGTTCTGGGAATGGAATAGTTTTTGAATTGGTATTTTACTGAGTTTAGGAGGTGTATTATGAAGAGAAGAGTGATAACATTAATAATTGTTGTTATTTTTTTACTATCTGTTGGTGGATTTGCCTATAACAGATATAGGAATAGTTATGGCAATGAAGAATACAGAGAAGAACCCCCTGTAAGAGTTTCCTATGTGCAGGGAAATGTTATGGTTCAGAGGGGTTTTGATCTTGGTTTTGAGGATGTTACTATTAATCTTCCTCTTGTTGACGGAGATAGACTTGTTACCGAACAGGGAAGAGTTGAGCTGGATCTTGGAAATGGAAATTTCTTGAGGCTTGATAATAATACCAGAATTGAGATTGGGCAGAGAGGAGAGAGTTTAAGAGTAAAGATTTGGGAAGGTTCCCTCTATCTTTCACTCAATAATTTTACAAGAGAGGGAGATATTATTCTTGATTTCAGAGAGGGTGAAGTGGTTCCCCTTGACAGAGGAGAAATAAGAGTAAATATGTATTCTGGAATAACAGAAGTAATCGTCAGAGAAGGACTGGCGGAAGTAATAACTGACGAAGGGTCAAGATATGTCAGAAGATCTCAAAAGATAAGGGTTGATAACGGTAGGTTTATTTCAAGGCCAGTGTACCTTTAT
>JALVQI010000150.1 GCA_027031485.1 Candidatus Aminicenantota bacterium
GCTCTTCCTGTTGTCTCTGTAAGAGCCCTTTATAACAAAGGAATAAAAGAATTCGGTAAACTCCAACTTGAACTCCTTGAAAAATTAAAAAAAGGTGAGATCACAAGAAGAGATGCTGTGTATAAAGTAGAAAGCTTCTGGGTCGGAGCACTTAGGAAGGCTGTTCAGGAGGGAGACATAAACTACGGATCTCTTATGGCCGGCCAGAGTGTGGGTTTAATTAATGAAATCAAACCTGTAAAAAAAATTATCGAAGACCTTGTTAAAGAAGCAGAAGAAACTTTCGATAAAATCTGCAGATAAAGACCTTCCATGAAAGGCATAATTTTAGCAGGAGGCAAAGGGACAAGATTATTTCCTTCAACAAAAATAATTAGCAAACAATTAATCCCTGTCTATGATAAACCAATGATTTACTACCCTATGTCAACATTAATGGAAGCAGAAATAAAGGAAATACTGATAATTTCAGATAATCGCAATTTAAACTTTTATAAAGAATTATTAGGAAACGGTAAAGAGTTAGGTCTTTCCTTAAAATATAAAGTTCAGAAAGAACCCAATGGTATAGCAGAGGCTTTTTTAATAGGAGAAGAGTTCATAGGGAAAGATAATGTGGCTTTGATCCTGGGAGATAATATATTTTACGGCCAGGAGCTTTCAAAAACACTTTTAGAGGCATCGAAAATCAAGAAGGGAGCTTTAATTTTCGGATATTGGGTGGCAAACCCACAGGATTACGGTGTGATAGAGATAGACAAAAACGGAGAAATTTTAAGCATAGAAGAAAAACCCCAAAATCCCAAATCAAATTATGCCATTCCGGGAATCTATTTTTATGATAATGATGTGATAGAGTTAGCAAAAAGACTCACTCCTTCGAAAAGAGGAGAGCTTGAAATAACAGACTTACACAAAGAATATCTAAAAAAGAAACAACTAAAAGTAAAGCTTTTGGGAAGAGGTGTTGCCTGGCTTGATTCAGGAACCCATGATAATTTACTTGAAGCTTCAATGTTTATTAAAACAATTGAAAAGAGACAGGGACTGAAAATAGGGTGTATCGAAGAAACCGCCTATAAAATGGGATTTATTTCAAAAAAACAATTAAGAAAAATTGCAAACACCTTACCTCAAAATTCATATTCTAACTATATTAAAAGAATTATAAATATTAATTAACCTTTAATCTTTTCCAATAATCTTCTTTATTGCAGGTTGATCGGGGTTCAGTAAAATTGAAGAGTGAAATGCTTTTAATGCTTTATCTCTCTCGTTTAAATGCAAATAAGAATATCCGATGAGATTTATCAGATTATAATCACTATCATATATTTTATTAGCTTTCAACAAATTGCTTAAAGCTTTCTTATACTGTTTTTGAGAAAACAGAAGTTCTCCCTTTAAATAATAATAATCAAACATATCTTCAGAATCTTTTTTAAAATTTTCCATAAGCTCCTCAGCCCTTTCATAATCTTTCTTTTCTCTTATCAGGAATTTGCAGTAATCCTTTATCACAGGTTTTGAATCACCTTTAAGCTTAAGAGATTTTTCATAATAATCTTTTGCTAAATCCACTTCCCCGCTGTTTTCATATTCTTTTGCCATTATATAGTATATGAGATTGAACTTATCGGGTGGTATTAGTTTATAGGCATTGACAGGATGTGCTATATTGTTGAGAGGAGATATGAGAAAAGAGCTCTCTTTAGAGACAAAAGCAATGCTTTTGCCGGCAAACACTCTCACTTCCGCAAAATAGCTTCCGGGCCCCGGATTTTTTATATTCCTTATAAAACAAACTTTTCTACTTTCTCCGGAAATTTTAAAAGGAAACTTCGAAGAATATTCTTTGTATCCTATTTTATTTTTTATCTCAAGTTCACCTTTAAAACTTTTACTTAAATTATTATTAACACAAAAAGCCACTTTTATTTTATCGGAGGGGGAATATTGAGCCTTAGGATTTACAAAAATAATATGCCTATCCATATTAAAAGGAATAAGGGCTGATGTGTTAGTCTTCAATTCATTCAAATACACGAAAGGCCCTTCTATTCTTAAAGATCTCTTATCAGGAATTTTAATCTTTTTTTCAAAATATAGAAACTCCTTTTTTATAGAGTTCTGAATTAAAACTGTCAAATCAAATTTCCCGGGAATCACGGGAAAAAGATCTTCCACCACAATACCCTTGGAAAGCTTTGTTTTGATTTCTTTTTCAATAAAATAGAAAGGAAATTTTTTCGAATATTCATATATTACTTTTCCGTTTCTTTTTAGACTCACTGTCAGTGTATAAACAAAATAATACTTCTCCTTTACATCCGAATAGTCAACTGATACACTTGCTGGTAAAATAGCAATATTTACAAAATTTTCATTCAGGTTCAGATCCTCTATTATTTCCACCAAATTCTGAGACTTTATATAGTTAGTAGCATAATCTACATTTACAACTCCTTTGAACTTCAGAAAGCTTGTTGCATAGGAGGTATCAATATTTCTATACGGAGATTCGATAATTTTTGCCAGAAGTATTGTGCTTCCGGGGGAAGGATGATAGTTATATGGTAATCTTCCAGGAATGAGTGACAAAGAAGCCTCTGCCACATCCTTATTTAAGTCTTTTAAAGCACGATAGACATCAAGGTCATTTGTCAAATTTACTTTTGCATTTCCCGTGGGAGATTTTATTAAAAGAGAGGCGGGGCCATCAGTGACAGGATCATAGAGCTTAAAATCTCCGATTCCATCTTTTTTATAAAAAACCACTCTGAAAGCTGACGGTAAACCCTGCTCAGGAGTTCCATAATAACTCCAGATTTCCATGGGGGTCAGATACTGATCTTCAATAATATCTCTGTTTTTCGGAGGGCCCAGAATCATATAAATTTTTCCTCTATCAGTCATCCAACCGGGTTTTCCAAAAGCGAAAAATTTATTAACAAACTTGAATCTCTTTTCTAACTCTGTTTTGTATTCATTCTCCGGAGTGCCTGGAGTAGGATCCCTCTGCTTCCAGAATAAATCAATAAAAGCATCCCTGTCTCTGTTTGTTTTCAGTCTGAGGAAAACCTCTCTTTCCGTAGGAGAAATTATGTAGTGAACCAAATCCAACCATTTTTTATACCTTGGTAATAGATTCTTTAATGCCTCCTTTTCATTAAACTTATCCTTTGCTCCAAAAACAAAAGATGAAAATATAACCATCACAATAAACAATGAGATAATTTTTTTTGTAATCCTTCTGTCAATCATTTAAGAAGTATAATACAAATACAGGAGAGATGCAATATGATTTAGTGTAATTCCCCTTAAAAATGCTTGACTTTTGTGTGAATAAAATTTAACATAGATTAACTATAATTTGTGGAGGAAAAGATGGAGCAAACTCTTGGAATAATTAAACCGGATGCAGTTAAAAAAAATCTTATAGGTAAAATTATCTCCATTATTGAAGAGAAAGGGTTTAAAATGAGAGCTATGAAGATGCTAAAACTTAGAGAAGAAGACGCAAAAAATTTTTATTTTGTCCACAGAGAAAAACCTTTTTATAATGATCTTGTTAAGTTTATGACCTCAGGACCTGTTGTTGTCCTTCTTTTAGAAAAAGAGAATGCCATTGCGGATTGGAGAAAAACAATGGGGGCAACGAATCCTGCCGAAGCAGAAGAAGGAACTATCAGAAAATTATTCGCAGAGTCAATTCAGAATAATGCTGTTCATGGATCAGATTCACCGGATAATGCGGAAATCGAAATAAATTTCTTTTTTAACAAAATTGAAAGAGTATGAGTAATAAAGCAAACATAGAAATTAACAAAAGGTTCGATAATAATGTATGTATTATCTCACTAAAGGGGAGCTTAAACGCTTATTCAGCCCCAATTTTTGAGGAAGAGCTTAAGAATTGTATATCAAATAGTCCGAGGATAGTTCTTGATTTACAACAGCTTGAATATATATCCAGTATTGGCCTCGGTGTTATTA
>JALVQI010000151.1 GCA_027031485.1 Candidatus Aminicenantota bacterium
AATTAGGAATATATTGGATACCTTTTTAAATTTTATGTTTTTTTTATCACAATACAAAAAACTAATGATACTAATAAAGAAACAGACAAAAATAATGTTCTTTTTCATCAATTAATTTGTCTCTTATTTTTATTAATTTACCTACTTCGTCAATTTCATTTCTTACAACAAAACAACCATTTTCGAGTTCTTTGATAGTTTCTGAGCATATTTTATCTAATTCATTATTTCGTAACCTACTGTAAATATTTTTTTTAACTTCAATCATTGATAAGGAAACATTATTAAATATTACATATTTATTCTTTATTTTTCCAAGGTACATATTGAATTGCGAGGATTTCCATTGTTGTTCATTCTTTAATGTTTTCCCTCTTTTTTCATTTTCCTCCATGCTTTTTAGCTTCATATTTTATACATGCAAAAACCGTACCATAGGGCTTGGGCTTCGGAGAGGGTTGAAAATAAAGGATTCCTATTAATACTCACGAATTACAATAATTCAAAAGTCAACATATCTGTTACCTTAAACCCTGAAAATCACCTCTAACCGCCTGCTATTATTGAATATTCGAGGAACAACAAATGTGTTGATTTTGTCAACTCATGTGTTGACTAATTTATTTTCCTTTTATCAACTCATATCTTTTCAAATAAATTAAAAATTTTTTATAATCCTTTTCTTCCATATTCATCATCTCTATCATTCTCTTATACGAATGCGAGCTCTTTTCATAGTAGTGTTTTAAAATATTCTTAATCTCATCTCTGTTTATCTCCTCTCAATAAATCTCTTCCATGCACTATTCCAAAAGCTTACATCTCTCTATCTCTTCAATTATCATCTTTATTCTTTTATTTACACTGCAATCCTCTTTTCCTTTTTGTTATTATATTTCATTTTTCTTACATTTCTCCACAAAGAATAATAAACACCTTTCTTTTTTAATAATTGCCTATGTGAACCTTCTTCAACTACTCTTCCTTTATCAATAACAATAATTCTTTCAAAGTTCATTACTGAAGTTAATCTATGAGCAACAAAGATAACTGTTTTATTCTTATATTGTTCAAAAATTGCTTTCAAGACTATTTTTTCAGATTTATAATCAAGACTTGCCGTTGCTTCATCCAATAATAATAAATCTTTCTTATTTACTAAAACTTCCGCAAGATCAATTCTCTGGACTTCACCTCCTGATAGCCTTTTTTGTAGAATCCTTTTTATATTGGGGTTTAGATTAAACTTTATTAATGTTTTTTTTATCTCTCCAGACGATATTAATTCTTCAACATCTTCTTCAAGAATTGTAGAATTTTGAGATATATAGCATATCTTAGACCTTATACTTTGATTTATTACTTTTTCTATATTAATTCCAGACACATATATATTGCCAGCTTGCGGGAGATAAAGCTTCAGTAGTAATTTTAAAATAGTGCTTTTCCCTTCTCCGCTTTTTCCAACTATCGCAATTTTTTCCCCTTTTCTTATCGTTAGATTTATTTTATTTAAAACTGGTTTGTCTTTAGTATAAGAAAAGTCAACATTTTTATATACAATGTCTTTAATCTCTGATATTTCTGTATTCCCGCTTTCTTCTTCTTTTAAATCAAAAAGCTCGTATACTCTTTCAAGCCCTGCCATTGCTTGTGAAATTCTATAAGAAATACCCGTTAAATTTTGTGCTGGTCCATATAAATACCCAAGAAAAGCATTTATCGCAAAATAACTTCCTAAAGTAAGATTACCTTTTATTATTTCTGATATTCCAAACCATAGAACAATAAATGGTGCAATAACCCCTATAAAAGAAGCTACAATACTTGCAATTATACTTATTTTTTCACTCTTTACTTCTTTGTTAAGATATACTTTCAATTTTCTAGAAAATCTTTCTCCTTCTTTTATTTCTTTAACCTTTGTTTTTATTCTCTCGATAGAATTTATATTACACTCCAGCTTTCCTTGATAATTAGCTCCGGCTTCATATAATTCCATATTTACATATTTTAATTTTTTATGAAATTTTTTTATAGCATAAATAAAAAATGGCAACACAGATACGGATATGATACCTATTAATAAATGTAACTTTAACAACAGAATAAGCCCTGTTAAAAAAGTTAAAACATTTTTTATTATATCAACAATTGTTTCAACCATTAAAATATCCGCTGAAGAAAGTTCTGACATTCTTTCCATTATATAACCTGTTTTTTTGTCAGAAAAATAATTCATAGGCAATTTTTGAATATGCAAATACAAATCATTTTCCATTTCGTAACGAATCGATGCTTTATATTTTGCTAACATTACTCTAGCAATATATCTTGTAATCTGTGAAAATAGTATGAAAAAAAATAATCCAATTGATAAAAAATTTAATGTTTTAAAATCTTTAGATATAATTACTTTATCAATCATAAATCTTGCCACCAAAGGCATTGGTAATCTTAATAAAACATTTAGTAACAAAAGACAACCAATTATTACTCCGGTTTTTAAATGTGGTTTCTGATATCTTAAAAAGAATTTTAGCATTTTTTTATTATTAATCATGATATCCTATTTACTTATTGTTATCACTTTCAAATGAGGATAAGGCTCATTGAAAACAAAGAATAATCTGTTCCCCGATATATTTTTAATATTCCCGAAATCGCATTTTTTCAAGTATAAAACTTTTTTAAATTCTTTTCCCTCTTTTGCATAGATATAGTTTTTCATAATAAGAGGCATTTTCATATCATCAAGAGTTTCCCCTTTGTATTTTCGAATCGTAACAAGGAGATAAAGTCCGTCTTTTACTTCAAAAGGAACAGCCGAATTATTAATAATACTCATTACCAGATGTAAATCCGATCTTTTCACTATTTTATTTTTCATAAAATTTCCTTTTATTTTATAAGCTTTTACCTTTTTCCCTGTTTCAATATCAAAACCGATTAATTTTGATTCGTCGGGAGGAACACTCCATAAGACATTTTTTTTAATAAGAAAAGTTTGATAGATATTCAGAGGCGGTTCATAATTAATTTTTGAGATTTTTCTTTCTATTTTGAGAGTTCTAAGATTTAAAATTTTAAAATTGTATTTTATAATTTCATCGGTTTCGGAGGAAACATAAATTATTTTATTTTCCGACAAAAAATCAAAATAATTATAAGATTGCTCGGGTAAATGATATATCTTTATGAAATTTCCTTTCAGATCAAACTCTTTAATCGTGAACCCGTAATCCTGAAGAACATACAGATGATTGTTAAAACGGTTTATTCTTATTCTGTATGGGTTCGATATTTCATTCGGACCTTTCCCTTTTTTAAACATGTTTCTTATAAAAACTCCCTTTTTGTTAAAAACTTTTACCCTGCTCGCTTTATAGTCAAGAACATAAATATTTCCGGTTTTATCGCAATCAACGCTGATTATACTGTAAAACAAATAGTTCTTATCCTCTTTTCTCTTCGGTTCATCAATACCTATTTTATTAATTTCATAGGTTAAATCCGAACCCTTAAATCTCACGTTTTTTTGTGCGTATAAAAAAGAAAAATTCAATAAACATGCAAATAAAATAGTAATAATAATTTTTTTCATTTTTTATCTCCTTACCATTCTTAAAGAATCAAATACAATTTTTATTTAAAGAGGGGATAAAATATCCCCTCTTTAAATAAATTATTTCTTTGGTGGCTTTACTACTACTAAATAATCTGTCACCCATATGCATGGTAATACAGGGTCATGAACAGAACATTTACATCCAGCACCACCTAAGATTGTTTGTTCGAAAGGATTAAAGATCCACTTAAGATCAGTTCCTTTCACTTCTTTTTCTTTGTTCTTCATATTCCACCTCCTTATATTTTTTATCTTTTAAATAAGTTGACATTAACAATTGTTTGTATTCTTTATGTTTTTCGTTTTGTTTACATTTATTAAAGGATTTCATAATTAAAAAATCAAAAAGACATCCTTCTTTGTTACATAATGGCAAAAGAGAACAATTTTTACATTCATTATACAATAACAATTTATCAAAACTTAACCATTTGTTCAAATTTTTATTATCATATTTGATATTAGAAATGTTCCCAACTTTTTCATCTGGCATTCCTATTGTTTTTGAACATTTATATAATTCACCTTTGGGGCCAATAATAAATGAATTTTTGTACTCAGCCACACATCCAATAAAATCGGGTATAGGGTGAAAGATTTCATCTTTATTATTTGTAAATATGTTTTTATCTTTCATATTATCTAACAACTTTTTCACATCTTTTTTTGATAAACTTATGTTTTCAATGTCTTTACAAGTATTAGCAAATAAAGAAATTAGCCCTAATCTAACATGTACTTTGTCAAAGATTTTATTTTTTTTAAGATCTGTTATTAAATCATTTAAATACAAAATATTTGTTTTATCTATATTAATCCTTATCCATACATCAAGCATTAAACTAGCATATTGCAAGTTTTTTATTATTTTACTATATGTACCTTTTCCATTTTTTAATGGTCTTCTCGAATTATGTATTTTCTTAGGACCATCAATAGTTACCTGTACCTGTTTTACTTTATATTTTTTTAACAAATCTACATTTTTTTTAGTTAAAAGATAGCCATTAGTAATTATATTAGCATAATAATTAATATTATTTTTCTTACAGATACTTAAAAAATGTTTAGAGAGATATTCTATTGATTTTATCGCTATTAAAGGTTCTCCACCAAACCACGAAATATTCAAATATTCTGTTGTTGGTTTTATTGTGTTTTTAACATATTCTACTATTGAATCCATCACAGGTTTTTTCATAATAGCTTTGGTATTAGCAACGTTTTCATAACAATATATACATTCGAAATTACAACCAAGAGTAGGTAATATTTGTAATCCGATAACTTTAACCTTGTTTACAATCTCTTCCTTTCTTCTTCTTAAATCATCTATTTCATTTTTTTCTAATGGAACAATAAAGTTACCAGATGATAATTGTAAAATTTTCTCAGAAGAAAGACTATGAAATTTCTTGGTCTCAAACGCCGTATATATTTTTTCTCCAACTTCAATCATTGACCCTGAAAGATTATTATAAATAATATATTTTCCTTTATATTTTATATATTCATTAAATAAAGAGACTTTCCATTCTTTCATCTCTGCACTCCATAAAATTTAAATAAATACTTTTTAAATTTAAACTATTTTTCAAGCAAATTATCAAACTAATCTTTTAATTTGGACAAATTGAATTATTTTAAATTGCCCCGTTTTACGGAAATTTTAATACCATTTCGCACCTCCTTTCATAAATTTACCCGAGTTTTGTAAAAACCCGAGCATATTTTATACATGCAAAAACCGTACCATAGGGCTTGGTCTTCGGAGAGGGTTGAAAATAAAGGATTCCTATTAATACTCACGAATTACAATAATTCAAAAGTCAACATATCTGTTACCTTAAACCCTGAAAATCACCTCTAACCGCCTGCTATTATTGAATATTCGAGGAACAACAAATGTGTTGATTTTGTCAACTCATGTGTTGACTAATTTATTTTCCTTTTATCAACTCATATCTTTTCAAATAAATTAAAAATTTTTTATAATCCTTTTCTTCCATATTCATCATCTCTATCATTCTCTTATACGAATGCGAGCTCTTTTCATAGTAGTGTTTTAAAATATTCTTAATCTCATCTCTGTTTATCTCCTCTCAATAAATCTCTTCCATGCACTATTCCAAAAGCTTCCCCCTACATCTATCTCTTTATATTCTTTATCAGCTTTTTAAAAAGTCTTTTTCGGGAAACGGTTATCTCGCCTGTCCCGCTCATCCCTTCATAATATTTAATTTTAAGCCGGGAGCCTTGAGCTTTAAATGTCGTCCTAAGCCCTTTGTTTAAATTTACCATTATCATAAATCCTTTTTTTTCATCATATTTTTTTTTATCAATCCTCCCCTCTAATATTCCGTATTGCGAGAATGGATATCCCCTCAATTTTATCTTTACCTCCATCCCTTTTTTTATCCTTACATAATCCTCTTCTCTTAAATATCCCTCTCCGTAGTATCCTCCCCTCTTAATCTCTTTGATTTTAACGATAAAATTAACTTTCTCGGGATATTTTATAACCCATGATACAAAAATTAAAAGGAATAGCACCACAAATACAACGCTCATCCCCCATCTTACAACCCACGGCGGAATTTTCCCCATTATCTCCTGTATCCTCGGGCTTCTCTCTCTTAAATTCTTATCTTTTTTCATTTTCCAAGCTCAAGCTGATTTTTTACAAGATTATAATACGCTCCCCTCTTTTCAACAAGCTCTTTGTGATTTCCCTCCTCCGCAATTCTTCCCTTTGAAAGCACCACTATCTTATCGGCATTCTTTACGGTGCTAAGTCTGTGGGCTACTATCACCACTGTTCTCCCTTTGAAAAAATCATTCAAATTCTCCATTATCTCTCTCTCGTTTTCCGCATCAAGAGAACTCGTAGCTTCATCCAGAAAAAGATATTCGGGTTCCTTATATATTGCTCTTGAAAGCAGTATCCTCTGTTTCTGACCTTCACTCAAACTCAATCCCTCTTCTCCTATCTTCGTCATATATTTTAAAGGTAATTCCTTCATTACAAATTTATCTATACATGCTATCTTCATCGCTCTCTCAACTTTTTCATAATCGGTTTTCATATCTCCCAGACTTATGTTTTTCGCTATTGTATCTGAAAATATATAACCGTTCTGCATTACAACACCTATCCTCTTTCTCCACTCTCCGGAATGTATCTCATCAAAACTCATATTATTAAGATATATCTTTCCTTTCTGAGGCTTAAAAAATTTTAATAATAATTTTATCAATGTCGTTTTTCCGCTCCCGCTAACTCCGACTATAGACGTAATCTTTCCTTTCGGAATCAAAAGGTTTAAATCTTTCAGGACGAATCTTTCTATGCTGTCATCTTCTTCTTTATCTTTCTCATCTTTTATCTTTGCATTCGTATCGTATGAAAACCACACATCTTTTAAGAGTATGTCTTCTCCCCCTTCGGGTATCTTTCTTTTTTCTTTTTTATAATCTTCCTCCTCTTCTCTTTCGTGAATCTCAGCTATTCTCTCAAGTCCTATCTTTGCATCCTGAAGGGTCAGTAAAAAACCTATTATCTGCTCCATGGGTCCCTGGAGCTGTCCTATTATGAATGTTATCGCAAGCATTGCGCCGAGAGTTATTCCACCGTCTATTACAGCTTTTGCCGCAACTATCGATATCACTATATTCTTCAACTGAGTTATAAGCTGGGAGCCCACCTGCTGCGTCTGATTCAATGAGAGAGATTTTATCCTTATCTTGAATACTTTTGCCTGAATACTTTCCCACTCCCATCTCTTTTGTTTATCACTATTGCTTATCTTTATCTCCTCTATCCCCTCAATCAAATGAATCAGTTTCCCCCTGTTTAAAGACATCTGACTGAACATTTTAAAATCAAGCACTCTTCTCTTTTTCAAAAAAACTATCACCCAAACGGTTGATATTATACTCCCTGTTAAAAATATCAGAAATATATAAATATTATAGATAAAAAGAACCACTGATAAAACTATTATATTAAAAAATGAAAACAGGGTTATTAATGTTGAAGCTGTTAAAAGGTTTTCAACTCTTCTGTGGTCTTCTATTCTCTGAAGTATGTCCCCTATCATCTTTGAATTAAAAAAGCTCATCGGAAGTTTCAAAAGTTTCATCAGAAAATCGGATATCATTGATATGTTTATCCTTGTTCCGACATGTAAAAGTATCCAGCTCCGTATTATTTCCGTAAAAGAGGTTCCCGCAAAAAGCATTAGTTCGGCAAAAAATATTATATATACGAAGTTCATATTATGACCGTTTATTCCCACATCGACAAGAGCCTGATTCAGAAACGGGCTTATAAAAAGTATTATGCTCCCTGCGCTCATTCCCAGAAAAAGTTGGACTATGTATTTCCAATAAGGTTTTAAGTATGAGAGAACAAAGCCGAAGCCGCTCTTTTTCACACTCTTTTTCTCATCTGTTTCATAAAATCTTTCTGTCGGAGTCAGTATAAGAGCTATCCCTGTTTCTCCGTCAGTTGAAAATCCTTTCATAAATTCCTCTCTCGTATATTTCACTTTACCGAACGATGGATCTGCCACATAAATAATATCCTTTTTTATCTTATAAACAACCACAAAATGGTTTTGATTCCAGTGAATTATACACGGAAGAGGGACTTCCTCCTTAAGAGCTTCAAAATCAAGTCTTACCCCCGTTGTTCTGAACCCTACGCTCTCCGCCGCCTCGCTTATCCCTAAAAGAGAAACCCCTGTTCTGTTTATACTCGATCTTTCTCTTAAAACATAAAGGGGCACATCTTTTCCATACCATTTGCATATCATCCTCAAAGATGCCGGCCCGCAATCAACCGTATCATACTGTCTGTCAAACGGAAACCGTTTCATTTACAATTCCTTCTATACTCCTTTAATTATCTTTTTATATAACATTAAAAATAAACTATTTTTTTTAAATAAAATCAAGTAATAATTTTCTTTTGTATTATTTAAATAATCATTAAACATTGAGTCAATTGATAATATTAATGGATTTAACAACAAAACAACTGGTTGGTAAAAAAGGAAGTCCCGAAAACGGGAAACATAGAAAATGAGTAATCTAAATAAACCGGAATCTTTTCCCACATGATTTTTAGAACTATACAAGAAAATAATAAAATCATATAAGCCTATAATAAACATTCTTTATGTATTAACAATTCAAAAAACTTTAAAGCTATTAGCCCTCCTTCATTATTTAAACGGGGCGTGGTACCTCCGCCCCGTTCTATTTTGTTCTAAACAGATTTTTTTAAATTATTGTTAATCAATTCTTAACTGTAAAGCCCACGAGCATCATTTGCACTGCTATTAGCACTTGTGGAAGAACCACCTTTTCCTTCATAGTAGCAACCACATCCACAGGAATGATCAGGATATACAGTAATAATGTAGCCTCCTTTAACCTTTTTGAATTCATTTTTTGAAAGTTTTGTTAATTTAAGTTTTTTCTTCATTTTTACCTCCTATTTTTTATTTTTTAACCCGGGTTTTATTTGTTCCCTTACTAATTTGTCTTTTTGCTTGTCAAAATAATATATATAATTCCCATTAAACCAAAATTTAGTAAAAAATTCAGGATAATTTGTTTTTTTTATTCTTAATATATTGACTTCTCTACCGTTTTTATTATATATCTTAATCTCTTCTTCTTTAGATGAATACGCTGTATCTCTCCTAAAAATAAGAATATTTCCCTCACCGTCAGTTATTATCTTATCATAAGTAGGCCCTTGATCAGGAAATTTTACAGTCTTAAGTAATTTTTTAATAAATGCAATTTTACCTTTATTTCTCATCTCCTTAAACATATATTCGATACTCTTGTAAAAAGCTTTTCTTTCTTTTTCATTAATCTCTCTCCTCTTATATCCAATATCAAATACTTTTAATACATCTCCTTTATCAGATAAAATTTCCACTTTACTTTGCGAGCTAAATCCAATTATTAAATTATTCTCTTTATTTCTTAATATATATGCTTCTCCGTAAAAAGCACCTGGCTTAAGTGAGGATGATTTTTGTTTTTCACTATAACTTTTCAGCATTTTTGAAGTTTTATTTTGAATGTTTTTTAAAAGGATATTAAAAACATTATTCCTGTTTTTAGCAACTTTACTCAATATTACAAATATTCCGTTTTTTAATCCGACTACATTAAAAACAGATTCTCTTGTTTTTATAATTTTTACAAAATTACCGTTCAAATCAAACACACTGATTCTTCTGCTTGATGCATACTCCCCTACAAGAAGATACTTATTATCAAGTATTGATAAATCTCCGGGAGCATATAAATCTCCAGGGCCTCTCCCCTTCCTTCCTATCTTTTTTAAAAACTTTCCGGTTTTATCAAACTTATACACACAATGACACGCTTTATTTCCCAAGCCCGTTGCAAAAAAGCTTCCGTCCTTTGTAAATGCAATGTCAAGAATCCCCTGCGGAAAATATATATCCCAAGCAGTTCCTTTTCCAAAATTAGGATCTGGGACAAGTTTCAGTTTTCCGCTTTTGTAAATATCAAGCAAACTTGCTGAAAGCGAAAGTGATAAAATTGTAATAAAAATCATAAATAAAGCACTCTTTTTCATGAAAACCTCCTTTTAATTATTTTTATCATCCCCTTTTATATTGCAAAGATTGTATCTGTCGATAACATATTCATAGTTTGAAATAGGGGGACAGAGATATTTGTAAATACAAGCACTGCACGGGTTAACTTTATCCCTTGTCTTAAACCAGTTTGCCCCCCCTTCTATTTCTTTGTATATCACATCATAAAGTGAAGCTGATTTTATATTGCTTAATTTCTTATTATTTACATTCGCATATACATCTCCGTTGTTAAAAACGGTTAATTTTCCGAAATTATTTATGTTTATCGCTCTTCTTCCGTTTATATCTTGAAAACTCAATTTCTCCTCGATCAAATCCTCTTTTTCCGTAAAAACATTCTCTCTGAAAAATTCAAGATTTTCTCCCGTATAATAAGGTTTGTATTCGCTCCTGTCTTCGATTGAAAGCTCGTTAACTGTTTTTTCGGCTGCTTTATAATCTTTTTCATTCCTTATTACAAAAAGAATACTATTATATATCCACAGATTATCCATAATCTTAACCGCTTTTTTTAATATCTCTTTATCATATTCGGGTTCAACAAGAATCTTTATCTCAACCTCTTTATCCTCAAACAATCTTATCTTTCTGGAATAACTATAAATGTTTTTGTAATTTATGTAAAAAACCTTCTTATACTTTGTTTCCGAAAGTTTCATAATGAGTGTTTCAAGATTTTCATACAAGAGAATATTACCACCCGTAATACCAATGGTGTTTAATCCGCTACCTTCGGCTTCGAAAATAAAATTATAAATATCTTCAGCTTCAAGTTCTTCTTCCGCTTCACTCTTTTTGCAAAATGTAAATTGTTTATAACCATTTTTACATACATCACATTCTCTTTCACATTTCCCGTTTATGTAAAAAGTTATTCCTTTAAGATAACTCATTATCTTCTCACCTATTGAACGCGACGAATCCTCTTTCATTCTCTCAACATCATGCTGTATGTTTAATATCGGAGTTAAAAGGACAGGCTTTCTTTCTGAATCGCTCTTTATCAAATCTCCCATAAATGATTCTTTTATTTTCATGGCAAAATCTCTTACCTGATCATTTAAAACTTCTTCCTCTTTTAATTCCACCGTTCCATTATTCTCAAGTATAACCAGTTTTTCCGATATTTTTTCCATTGATTCATCAACTGTTAATTCCAGCATCTCACCGTTAAGTGTATTGTATAATAGCAGTTCATCCTTTTCTTTGAACGGAAACACATATGAGTCAAGATATAAATAGTATTTTTCAGTACTCAATTAGCACCTCCTTCATTATTTTTTCATAATTTTCAGGCTCTTTTTCAATAAATCCCATATATGCGGATAAGTATTTAATATAATCATTTTTACTCATAAAACCATTACATACAACTTTATCCTTATCCATATCGAGCTGCAACATACATTGCATGCAATGAAGTCTGTTATAGCATTTCTCACACTGGCTTCTGAGTTTAT
>JALVQI010000152.1 GCA_027031485.1 Candidatus Aminicenantota bacterium
GCTGTACAAACGGAAGGATGGAAGATTTAAGAGCCGCAGCAAGGGTTTTAAAAGGTAAAAAAATTAGCAGAAATGTAAGGTGTATAATCATTCCCGGTTCTCAACAGGTCTACAAAAATGCAATTAGGGAAGGTTTGTTTGATATTTTTGTGAATGCGGAGTGCGCTGTTTCCACTCCAACATGCGGTCCCTGTCTTGGCGGACATATGGGAGTTCTTGCCGAAGGAGAGGTCGCCCTCTCCACTACAAACAGGAATTTTGTGGGAAGAATGGGGCATGTTAAGAGTAAGGTTTACCTCTCTTCTCCAGTAGTTGCTGCAGCAAGTGCTATTAAAGGGTATATAGCCAATCCGGAAAATTTGTAAAGGAGGAATATTATGGAGATAAAAGGAAAAGCTTTTGTTTTCGGTGATGATGTGAATACCGATGAAATTATTCCGGCAAGATATTTAAACACAAGTGAGCCGAAAGAGCTTGCAAAATACTGTATGGAAGATGCAAGACCCGGGTTCGGGAAAAGAGATGATCTTAAAGGTAACATAATAGTCGCCGGAGAAAATTTCGGATGTGGTTCATCAAGAGAGCATGCTCCGATAGCAATCAAAGCGGCAGGTATATCTTGTGTTGTCGCAAAATCCTTTGCAAGAATATTTTTAAGAAATTCGATAAACATAGGATTGCCTATTGTTGAACTTCTTGAAACATCTGAAATTAACGAAGGGGATATTCTTAATATTAACTTTGATAGAGGAACAATTGTGAATGAATCGATAAAAAAAAGTTTTGAATTTCAATCATATCCCGATTTTATGAAATCAATAATTTCCGAAGGAGGTTGGATTAATTATGCAAAAAAGCTTATCAAAGAGGAAAACCATGAAAAAAAATAAGAAAATAGCGGTTCTACCGGGTGATGGAATTGGACCTGAAGTAATGAAGGAAGCTCTCAAGGTTCTGGAAAAGGTCAAAAAAAAGTATGGCCTTGATTTTGAATTGAAATTCGGTGATATAGGAGGAATAGCAATAGATAAATATGATCACCCATTACCTGAGCAAACCAAAAATTTGTGCCTTAATTCGGTTGCTGTTTTACTTGGGAGCATAGGAGGGCCAAAATGGGATAATTATCCTCCTGAAAAAAATCCCGAAATAGGAGGTCTTCTCGGGTTAAGGAAATTACTGAATCTGTATGTGAATCTGAGACCTGTTGTTTTATATGAAAGATTAAAAGAAAACAGCCCTCTTTCCGAAAAAATCACTGAATCCGATATCGACATAATAACGGTCAGAGAACTTTCTCAGGGTATATATTTCAGCAAGCCAAAGAATCTAACTGATAATGAGGGTTACGATACTATGAGATATGACAGACAAACTGTGAACAGGATAGCAAAATCCGGGTTTGAAATTGCAAAAAGCAGAAGAAGGAAAATAACATCGGTAGATAAGGCGAATGTTTTATACAGTTCAAAATTGTGGAGAAAAACTGTTAGTGAGATTTCAAAAAATTATCCGGAAGTGGAATTAACTCACATGTATGTAGATAATGCTGCAATGCAACTTATATTGAATCCATCTCAATTTGATGTGATTTTAACGACAAATCTTTTCGGAGATATTCTCTCGGATGAATCCGCCGCAATTTCGGGTTCACTCGGTATGATACCCTCAGCTTCGTTCGGTAAAGGCAATATCAATCTTTATGAACCTGCTGGAGGTTCCGCACCGGATATAGCGGGAAAAGGGATTGCAAATCCTGTTGCTCAGATTCTTTCACTTGCAATGATGCTGGAATATTCTTTCGGTTTAAAGGAAGCGGCAAATGATGTGAGAGAGGCAGTGAAAAAAACAGTAAACGAAGGATATGGAACCATTGATATAGTTAAGAATAAAAAATATGTTTTATCAACTTCTGAGATGGGAGATTCCATTGCGGAGAAAATTTAATCTAAATTAAGGAGGAAAAAATGGAATGGAAAATAGAAAAAGCAAGAAAACTAAAACCTGTTTACAAAGATGAAAATCAAATTGGCTTTGGGAAATTCTTAACGGATCATATGCTTATTATGTATTATGATAGAGAGAAAGGTTGGTATGATCCGAAGATTATAAAGATGTCCGAAATAAAATTATCTCCTGCGGCATTGGTTTTTCATTACGGACAGGAGATTTTTGAAGGAATGAAAGCCTTTCTGGGAAATGACGGAAAAATTCGTCTTTTCAGACCCCGTGATAATATGAATAGATTTAACAAGAGCGCAAGGAGAATGATGATTCCCGAAATTGATTCGGAATTTGTACTGGAGGGGTTGAAAAAGCTGCTTTTTCTTGATAAAAGATGGTTCCCGAAGAAGAAGGGTAATGCATTATACATAAGGCCAACGATTATAGCAACCGAGCCGACTCTTTATTTAAAACCATCCGATGAATATATATTTTTCATAATTTTGGCTCCTTCATCCGGAATATACGGACTTAAAGAATTAAGACTCTATGTTGAAGATAAGTATGTCAGAGCTGCAATAGGAGGGACAGCCGAAGTTAAAACAGGAGGAAATTATGCAGCTGCATTTTATCCTTCTTCTTTGAGAAAAGGTTATGATGCCATACTATGGCTTGATTCAAGAGAAGGAAACTATCTTCAGGAAGTAGGTACAATGAATATCTTCTTTGTGGAAGAAGGTAAAAGGTTAATTACTCCGGAGCTTGACGGTGGTGTTCTCCCGGGAATTACCCGTGATTCAATTATAAAACTTGCAAGATCAAAAGGATACATGGTAGTTGAGAAAAGAATTCCAATTCATGAGGTCATAGAAAAAACACAAAATGGAATTTATACAGAAGCTTTCGGAACAGGAACTGCTGCTATCATATCTCCCATTAAGGAAATATTTTACAAAGGGGAAAATTATACTTTCTCCTTTTCCTCAAATCTGAGGAATGAATTTTACGAAAAACTGTTAAATATTCAATTTGGGATTGAAAAAGAGGATTTTAATTGGGTCGAAACAGTTGAATGAAAATTTCATATTATAATTTGTATTAATTCATGTATTAATAACTCATATTATGGTTAGAGGTTTGTTTGTACTTGGATAGTTTATTATTCTTTTTTCACATTCAACAACCTTGCATTTACCGCTACTATAACAGTGCTCAATGACATTAAAGCAGCTCCGATGGCAGGAGATACTAAAATTCCATAGCTGTATAAAACTCCTGCTGCAAGTGGGATTGCAAAAGCATTATATCCTGTTGCCCAGAAAAGATTTTGTACCATTTTTCTGTATGTTGCTTTTCCGAATAAGATAAGAGAGAGAACATCCCTGGGATTACTGTTAACAAGTATTATGTCCGCTGTCTCGGCTGCAATATCTGTTCCAGAACCAATTGCGATTCCTACATCTGTCAGTGCCAGCGCCGGAGCATCATTAATCCCATCGCCAGTCATTGCAACAAATTCTCCTTTATCTTTCAATTCTTTTATTTTTTCCTGTTTCTCATGGGGTAAAACTTCAGCAAAATAGCCGTCTAAATTAAGTTTTTTTGAAACGTATTCAGCTATCTCCTTATTGTCTCCTGTTAGCATAAAACACTTAATTCCCTGTTTTTTTAAGCCCTCGATAGCTTCGAAGGATTCTTCTCTGATTTGATCTTCAAGTGTTATGACTCCTGATAACTTTCCGTCAATTATTAAGAAAACAAGAGTTGCAATGTCATTTATTTTTGAATTTTCAGGAATTATAAAACCTCTCTTTTCCACTGCTTTTTTACTCAAAAGTTGAATCATATGCTCTTTTAGCTTACCTTCAATACCTTCACCTTTTATAACCTTAAAATCTGATACATCGAATAAATCAAGTGATTTCTCCTTTGCTTTTCTTATAATCCCTTTTGCAATAGGGTGTTCTGAGTTTTTTTCAAGAGAAGCTGCATATTTTAATAAATCATCTTCACTATAATTTTTATTAAAGGAGATAATAGAGCTAACTCCGAATTTCCCCTCTGTTAATGTGCCTGTTTTATCGAAAACTATTGTTGTTAATTTTCTTGAACTTTCAAAAGCCGTTCTATTCCTTATAAGTAATCCATTTTTAGCGGAAAGTGCTGTTGAGACAGCGTTTACAAGGGGAATAGCAAGACCAAGAGCATGAGGGCAGGTTATCACCATGACTGTTGCAAGTCTTTCTATGGAAAATGCCATTGCCGCACCTGCCGAAACCCAGTATCCAAAGGTTACGGCACCAGCGGTTATAGCAATTACGGTCAGCCATCTTGCAGCAACATCAGCAAACTTTTCTGTTTTTGATTTTGCTTCCTGTGCCTGCTTAACAAGGTTTATCACTTTTGAAAGATAGGATTCCTCGCCTGTACTGAGAACCTTTACTTCCAAAATATCATCACCATTTATAGAACCACCTATTACCTGATCTCCGGGCCCCTTTTTAACAGGTTTTGATTCTCCTGTAAGCATTGATTCATCAATATAGGTTTCTCCATTGATTATTATTCCATCAGCTGGAATTTTTTCTCCGGCTTTTACAAGAACTATATCATTCCTTTTTAGCTCAGAAATTTTCACATCTATAATTTCTTTTCCCCTAATAAGATGTGCTTCATCAGGCATAAGTTGAGCTAATTTTTCAAGAGCCTTTGATGCTCCAAGAACAGATTTCATCTCAATCCAGTGTCCTAAGAGCATTACATCAATTAGTGTGGCAAGCTCCCAGAAAAAGAATTTACCTTTGAGCCCAAAAACCACAGCTGCACTATAAAAATATGCCACAGAAATAGCAATTGCAATCAATGTCATCATTCCGGGTTTTTTTTGTTTAAATTCAGTATAAATACCCTTTAAAAAGGGATAACCACCCAAGAAAAATACAAAACTGGAAAGTAAAAACAGAATATACTTATCTGCTCCAAATTGAAATGTAAATCCTAAAAGTTGCCTTACAAGGGGGGATAAGATTAATATGGGAAGTGTAATAATCAAGGATATTATAAATCTTTTTTTAAAGTCCTCCATCATCATTTTATGATGGTCATGATGATCATGTTTATGTTCACTGTGATTTATTTTATCGTGAGAATTGTGTGAATTATGATTATGTTCCTTATTAACCACATGCTGCATATTCTCTGAACTGTTGATATGGTGTTCTTTTTCGTGTTTTATATTGGTAGTGTGTGTTTTATGGTTGGTATGGTTATCTTCTGACATTGCCATAATTTCAACAAGGGTTGCTCCGTCCATAGAGCATTTGCCCGGCCTATCGTATTCCATCCCGCACTCGGGACATTTATACCTTTTCATAAAAACCTCCTTTTATATAGCTAATATTAAAGGGTAGCACAGTTCCTAATAAAAGTAAATCTTAATTATAATTAAAATAGTAACAAATATAGATATTAATAAATTTCTTTTTTATAATTTATTTTGTTAATTTTTTATTTTATTTTGATAAAATGTCTTTTTTACGTTAATCCTAACTAAGAATTTTTATTTATTTTAGCCTTATCTCTTAATTTTTCCTTTAGTTTTTTCCAGTATTCATATCTTTTTAAAATTTCTTTTTCAAAACCTATATTTTGAGGGAAAAAAATCCTTATATTTTCAATTTCTTCAGGCAATGTTTTCATAATTGTTGTTTTTTCCTTAAAATCATGAGCATAGAGATAACCGCTTCCGTATCCTTCCTCTTTCATAAGTTTTGTTACAGGATTTCTGATTTGAAGTGGGGGTTGTAAAGATGATGTCTCTTTTGCGAACTTTTTAGCCTTTTTTTCAGCAATATAAAGAGAATTGCTTTTGGGAGCAAGGGCTATGTAAACTGTGGCATAAAACAAAAATATGTCTCCTTCGGGTTCTCCGATAATTTCAAAGGCTTTAAAGGAGTTAATAGCTATGGAAAGAGCGGTAGGATCAGCTAATCCTATGTCCTCAGCTGTGATTCTTATTATTCTCCTTAATATGTATTTTCTATCTTCTCCCGCTATTAGCATTCTTGCAAGCCAGTAAAGGGAAGAATCTATGTCCGAATTTCTAACACTTTTGTGAAAGGCTGATATTATATTGTAATGATATTCTCCGTCTTTATCATAAAATGCTTTGGATTCAGTTAGATATTCTTTCACCTCTTCTATTGAAATTTTCCCCGATATTCCTCTTCTAACGATAAGGTCAAGGCTGTTTAAAGATGACCTTACATCAGAGCCATTTACAGAGTAGAGAAATTCTTTTATTCCCTTTTCAAACTCAATATTATGCTTATCTTTAAGGTAAATCAGAGCTTTTTTCAGAATTTTAAATACATCCTCTTTTGACAGTGAATTTAAGGTTAATACTTTTAATCTTGAAAGCAATGCTTTGTTAATTTCAAAAGAAGGATTTTCCGTTGTTGCTCCTAAAAGTATGATTATCCCCTTTTCAACATAGGGTAAGAAAATGTCCTGTTGAGATTTATTTAATCTGTGGATTTCATCAACGAATACAACTGAGGTGTCTCCGTTGAAATTGTAGAGCTTTTCCGCTTCCTCACAGTATTTTTTCACCTCTTTTGCCGAAAAGGTGGAGCCCGTTGTTTTTAAGGTTTTCTCTTTTATTCTTTTTAAAAAAATCTCAATTATAGATGTTTTGCCGGAACCGGGGTCACCCCAGAGGATAAATGAAAAGAGAGTGCCTTTTTCAAAAATTGTTTTCAATACACCTTCTTTACCGCAGAGATGATCCTGACCGATAATTTCATCACAGTTTTTAGGTCTTAATATTTCTGCCAAAGGTTTTCTCATACATAATATTATCACAAACACTTAAATTTTTTTATTTAATTCCGAAAATATCTTATGAAGAAGATTTATATAATTCTTGTAATAGGTATTTTTTTAAGTGGTTGTTCTTCCTTTAATATTAAAAATTTAAGTGATACTTTTTATCCCAACAAGGATTTGAGATTCAAAATAAGGCAACTTGCCGAATCACTTGATGGTTCATTAAAATTTCTTAAAATGAAACAGGAGAAATTGGTGGTATATACTTTTAAGCCAATGAACAATGAAAACAGTCTTCTTGGAAAGTATATAAGAGAAAAATTAATCGAAGAACTTTTTAAATTAGGATATCTTGTTTCTGCAGGGGAAAAGGCTAAAATAATGGTTTCAGGTGTTTACATAGATACCGGTAATTACATTGAAATAATAGGTTCCATTGAAGGGAAGGGAATTAAGATTTCCGAAGCTTCCGTCACCGTTAGCAAAGAATATCTTTTAAATCCAGCTTTCCATTCTCAGGGAAAGGAATTTTTGAGCTCTGAAAGATAATTAAAAAGCCCTTTCAATAATTATTTTTTCTCCGTTAAAGCTGACATCTCCGTCAAATACTATGTAGTGTCTCGGTTTTGAATGGCCGAATTTACATCCGCAAAATACAGGATAAGGTTTATTGCTGAAAAATTCTTTTAATTTTGCTTTTAAGTGAATATCTTTTTTCCCCTTTGCCAGAGGAAAATCATTGAAAACAATACCTCCCAGCTCATCCAATTTTCCGCAATTATCCAGATGTTCAAGGTATCTTATAACCCTTGAGGAATCTTCGTTTATATCCTCTAAAAAGAGCACCTTTTCCTTTAAATCAGGCTCAAAAAATGTCCCGCAGGAGAGGCTTAAAAGTGTCAGGCAGGCAGGAAAGGATTTTCCTTTCAATCTTAGATTATCTCCTCTATTGATTATTACTTTTGGAGACATTTTTATTTTTAAGCTTTTCCCCTCCTTGAAAGCTTCGACCAAATGTTTAAATTCAATTTTATTTAATTTTGACTGAGCAAAGTCCGGAATTAACATTGGACCCATTATCAGGTTGAGTTCAGGGTAAAATTTGTGGAAAAAAAGATGAAGAGAGGTGACATCGCTTGCTCCTGAAAAAAGCTTTTTACCTTTTATATTGATATTCTCATCTTTGATAAGTTTTAAAAGCGAAGTGCTGCCGAACCCTCCTCTGACAGTGAAAATGAATTCTGCTTCTGAATTTAATGCCTCAATAATTTCAGAAGCTCTTCTTCGAGAGGTTCCTGCATAATTAAAATATTTGTCAAAAATATCCTTTCTGTATAAAACTTCGAAACCATATTCTTTAAGTATTTTACATCCTTCTTTATATTCCTCTCTTTTAAATGTGGAAGAAGGGGCTATTATAAAAGCCTTATCTCTCATTTTTTTTCGCATCTTCCAATAATTTCTCCGCCTCAGCTTTTTTATCGGCAGGAACATAGAAATCAACAGAGCCCATACCATTCATTGTTAACCCTATTATGTTTTTTACAGCTTCATATTCAAGATAAACTTTAATTCCGTTTGATTCAAGAAGACCTTTTAGAATATCTATCTCAGGTCCTCCGTTTAATGTTGTGAGATATACAAAACCGGGTATCTTTGATATGTGTTTTTTCTTTTTAAAAAACATTATAGACCTTCCCCTGCGATTTCATGACCGCAAAATTTACATTTTGAATTTACAATATTGTATTCTTCTATATTATAACCTATTCTTTTTATTAATAATTTTCCGCAGTGTGGGCAGTATGTGCTCTCTCCCTCATCTCCCCATAGGTTTCCTGAATATACAAATTTTAATCCTTTTTCAAGCCCCCTTTCTCTTATTTTTCTTATTTTTTCGGGTGGAGTGGGGGGGTGATTTGCCATTTTAAACTGAGGATGAAATCTTGAAATATGCCATGGAGTTTCCTCGCCTAACTCTGTTTTTATGAAATCTATTATATCATCTATCTCTTTAATATCATCATTTACATCAGGGATTATTAAGGTGGTAACTTCAAGCCACGCTCCTATCTTTTTCCATCTTTTCAATGAATCAAGAACAGGTTTTAAGCTTCCCCCGGTGTACTTTTTATATTTTTTGTCCGAAAAAAATTTTAAATCATTGTTTACCGCATCAACAAGGCCTTTAAGCTGAAGTTGGGGCTCCTCTTCAATAAATCCGTTTGTAACCCACACATTTTTTAATCCTGATTGTTTCATATGGAATGATGTATCCTTTATAAATTCGTAAAATACGGTAGGCTCATTGTAAGTATATGCTATTCCTATGGAATTGTAGGAGAGAGCTATTTCAACCAACCTTTCGGGAAAAACATCCTGCCCGTAAATATCTGTTGTCTTTCCTTTCCCCTCAAAAAATGAGAGAGTGTAGTTTTGGCAGAATTTGCAGAACATATTGCAGCCCAGAGTTGCGATTGAGAGAATAGGTCTTGAAGGATAAAAATGAAAAAGAGGCTTTTTTTCAATCGGATCCACAGCTATTGAGGCTATTTTCCCGTAAACCAAGGTATAAAGCTTATCTCCCTTTCTGACCCTGACTCCGCATGCCCCTATCTGTCCATCTCTGAGGGAACATTTATGGGGACAGAGGGTGCAAACTATTCTATCCTTTTCTTTTTTATAAAAGAGAGCTTCTCTCATTTTACATATCCTCTAATGTTTTTAAAAATTCCTTAATAATTTCCTCTTCCTTTCCTCTTTTATATATTACCCCCTTTTTAAAAAGAAAGGCAACCTTTTGCGAAAATGCGATTCCAAGCTCCGCCTCTCTGGCTTCGCCCGGTCCGTTTACTTCACAACCCATAACAGCAACCTTTATAGGAAGTTTCCTCTTTTTAATCTCAGGTATTATTTCCTTTAATCTCCTTTCAAAATTAACCGTTGCTCTACCGCAGAGAGGGCAGGAGATAATTTCGGGAAATTTTCTCCTTATATTAAGTGAACCTAAAAGCTCCCAGCATACTTTGACCTCCTCTTCGGGGGGAGCTGTAAGTGAGATTCTTATTGTATCTCCTATCCCTTCCATCAAGAGTGTTCCCAATGCAACAGAGGATTTTATTATACCCTCCGGAATAGGACCTGCTTCCGTAACCCCTATGTGAAGGGGGTATTCACTTTTTTTTGAAAACTCCCTGTAAGCGTCTATTGTAGTATAAATATCCGAGGATTTAAGGGAAACCTTTAAATTAAAGAAATTTTTATCTTCAAAGAATTTTATGTATTCAAGCGCACTTTCAACTATTGCCTCGGCGGATCTTTCCCCGTACTTTTTAAGTATTTTTTTATCAATGGAACCAGAGTTAACTCCTATTCTTATTGCTGCTTGATAGTCCTTTGAAGCTTTTATAATTTCTTCAAGATTTCTCTTACTGCCGAAATTTCCCGGATTTATTCTAATGGCTGAGGCACCGGCTTTTAAAGCCTCAATTGCCAATCTATAGTGAAAATGAATGTCTGCGATTACTGGAATCGGAGAGTGTTTTGTTATTCCCTTAAAATATCCTATTTCATCAAAATCCGGAAGAGCAAGCCTTATGATTTCGTTTCCATACTCAACGGTTCTGATTATTTGCTCAATATTTTCCTTTACCTGATTCAGAGGAAGAGAGTTCATTGTTTGAACCCTTATCGGATTATCCCCTCCTATGCCCACATTGCCTACTTTTATCTCTCTTGTGATCTTTCTCATAGCAAAATTATAACATAAATGGAATTATTAAAATATTAAGCGAAATAAGTCAAAAAAACTTATGGGAACCCATTACTGCCCGGGAAAATTTAGGTAGCTAAGAGACCTTATTAGCCATGAGCATTGAGCGTTGAGCTTTGAGCAAACTACAAGGAAAGCAGCTAATTTTTTATAATCAACAATTTTCTTCATTTAATTTGCTTTTAATTAAAAAGAATTTACAAACAACGACAAACAGCAATAAACTGAACACAGACAACTCCAATTCACGATTCACCATTCACTATTCGCGATTTGGCTCAAGGCTATGGGCTCATGGCTCAAGGCTAATGTGGGTGATTTTACAAAAATCCTATTTTTTTCTATAATGATTATTAATATTTACTTGAGGTAAACGAAATGATTAAGAAGGTTTTGTATGTTGTTTTGATAATCGGTGTTTTAATAGTTGGGGGGATGTTAAATACGGCGTGTAAGAAAAACAGTTTAACAGAGCCTGAGACATATAGTATAACAGTGGTTTATTTTGATCCTGTTAGTGGTGCTCGTTTTGATAAGGAGTATGTTGGTGTTGATAGTACTAATCCTGTTATTGTTAGTGTTGGTGAGGCTGAGGGTTTGTTGGGTGAGGATTTGGATGATAGGTATGTTAAGGTTTTTGGTCCTTCTGGTGCTAAGGTTTTTTTTACGAATAGTGGTGAGAGTTTTGTGATTACTGGTGGTAGTGGTACTTATAGTGCTTGGTTTTTGCCTGCTGGTGCTCCGTATGAGCGAGTGGAGAATGCAGGGACTGTTGGTTATTGGAATAAGGCTTTTGAGTATGTTTTGAGTCGTGATGGTCGTACGATTAAGAAGGAGGTTGTTGATAGGGTTGTTAGGCGTTTTAATGATGTTTTTCAGTATTATAATAGTTTTGTGTCTCGGGATGATGCTAAGGTTGGTTATTATCATAAGTCTGGTGCTGATTTTGAGATTGGCGCTGCTGATTGCTATGGGGCTATGGGTATTAATGATAGTGGTGGCGCGTATGTTGATACTTTGAAGTTAGAGGGTCGTCCTTATACTATTGAGCGTGTTTTGCAGGAGGAGATTGGTGAGCAGCGTACGGGTATTAGTGATGTGGCTCAGAATGGGACGAGTTATACT
>JALVQI010000153.1 GCA_027031485.1 Candidatus Aminicenantota bacterium
TTAATGAGTCCGGCAGGCAGGCAGCTACCCTTACACGACAATTGCTGGCTTTCAGCCGCAAACAGGTTCTGGAAAAAAAGGTCATATCAATAAACACAGTCATACGGAATTTTCTGAAAATTATCGGAAAAATGGCAGGTGAAGATATTATCATTGAAACCAATCTCTCGGGAGAAAAATGTATTGTTGAAGCCGATCCCGATCAAATAAAGCAGATTATTATGAATCTGATAGTGAATGCCAGAGATGCCATGCCGCACGGTGGTAAAATAATAATTGAAACAGCGGAAGTTCAGCTTGACCGGCACTATGCAAAAAAACATCATGAGTTCAAACCGGGACGATATGTTTTAATGGCTATCAGCGATACCGGAGAAGGGATGGAAGAGGATGTTCTGTCAAAAATATTTGATCCTTTTTTTACGACCAAGAGACAGGGGGAAGGAACCGGTCTTGGCCTGGCAACCGTCTATGGTATTGTCAAGCAACACGGTGGTTATATTTACGCATACAGTGAGAAAGGAAAGGGAACAACGTTTAAAATATATTTGCCTGCCAGCAAAAAAAACGCTGAAGAGACAGAAAGTAAACCTGAAAATAGGACATTGCCACGGGGGAACGAAACAATACTTATTGTTGACGATAATGAATCTATTCGTCAACTCATTATAGAAACATTAAAACCGCTGGGGTATAATTGTCTGCATGCTGGCTCCGGTAAGAGTGCAATTGATATACTACGGAAATACAGAGGTGAAGTTCATCTATTACTTACCGATGTTGTTATGCCGGGTATGAGTGGTAAAGAGCTTGCTGAAACGATAAAAAAAGAAAGGCCGGAAATAAAGGTAATCTTCATGTCAGGATACGCGGAAAATATAATTGTGCACCATGGAATGCTTGATAAGGGAATTAACTATGTTTCAAAACCAATCACCCCTGTTTTACTGACTCAAAAAATCAGAAGTGTGCTATCTCAAAACTGAACGATATAAAAATAAAATCAAAATAATCGGCAACTAATCCTTACGCAAGAGTACGTCTTTTATCCGGTGGTTTTGAGTGGAATATCCTCTTTATAAAGGTATTTTAAAATATTGTCTCCCTTTTCGGAATGTTTTTTTAACTTGTATTAATATAAATATATATGTTAATATATAAAATGGAGGTTTGTATGCCTGAATATAAAGTGCCAAAGGTTTTGGCGGTACTGATAGCATGGGCATTTATTCTCACCTCTTTTGCAGGGGCACAGAAAACCACCGGAGCAATTGCAGGTGTGGTAAAGGATATTGATGGCAAAGTTATTCCCGGTGTTGCAGTTACAATTATTTCCCCCCAGTTAATAGGTAAGCGAGTGGTTTTCTCGGACGATTATGGAAAGTTCACATTCCCCGATCTTCCGCCGGGAGTGTACACTGTAACGGCAGAGCTTACGGGGTTTAAGAAGTTTGTAAAGAAAAATGTGGTGGTTTCTCTTGAAAAGACAGCCTTTGTGGAGGTAAAGCTTGAGTTTGGCCAGATCACGGAAAGTATTGAAGTCATAGCATCAGATGTGGCTATTGATATAACATCTTCAAAGGTATCAACCAATGTTAAAAAGGATTTCTTTGATACACTTCCCAAAGGAAGAACATTCAAGGCTATGGTTTTGATGGCTCCGTCAGTTCAGAAAGGAACCTTTGGAATCTCCATAGGAGGCTCGACAGGACTTGAAAACCTTTATTTCATTGATGGTATCAATGTCACAGATGTTGATATGGGAGGAGCGGGAACAAATCTTGTCTATGAATATATTGATGAAGTTGAAGTTAAAACAGGTGGATATGAAGCTGAATTTGAAGGTGCTCTCGGTGGTGTTGTTAATATTATTACAAAATCGGGGGGAAATGAGTTCCACGGTAGTGTGCTTTTTAACTACAGATCAGACAAACTCTATGGTAAATTTAAGAAAACCGTGTTTGGAGGGGGAACTCAGAATAAATTCCATTACTATGACCTTGGATTCGGTCTCGGCGGCTATCTTATAAAGGATAAAATATGGTTCTTTGCGGCCGGAACCCCTTCACTTAACAAGACCTACTATGCTCCGGTTAATGCAGTTACGGGGCAAGTAGTTAATTCTGATTATAGACTCAACACTTATAATTATTCAGGAAAATTAACTTTCCTTCTGTCTGAAAACAATACCCTAACTTTTAGTTTTTTCGGAGATCCCAGAGATGGAGAGGGCGGTAATCCCGGATCATTAAGAGACCCGAATTCCGATTATAAGACAAAGGATACGGGTGGAACCTGTAATTTTGTCGGAAAATATGAAGGTATGTTCAAAAATAGCTGGCTTTTTAATTTTTTAGTGGGAAGATATTATGATCATTCAAAAACTCTTCCTTTAAGCGGTGATTTTTCATCTCCCATGGAGTTTTACTATAGAGCAACGAATGGTTATCCACAGGGTTGGACATGGGGAGGATTGGGCGAATATTCTGATCCTTTCAATAAGGCAAGATGGACAATAAAAGCGGATATCACTAAATTTTCAGGGAATCATACAGTAAAAGCCGGTTTCCAGATGTTCAGATCAATAGAGGATAGAAATGATGCCTACACAGGCGGTTATTACAGAAGATGGTATCCTGACGGCTATACATGGTATAAATACAGGGATAGATACAGAACAACGAAAGGTAATGCCTATACCGATGTTTATGCAATGTTTTTACAGGATTCATGGACGGTTGCAAACAGATTACACCTGAATCTCGGTGTAAGGTTTGAAAGTGAAATCCTCCATGCAACGGATCCTTCAAAATTTTTCAAGCCTCATGAAGCTGTTATCCGCTGGGGGTTCGGAGATATGATCGCACCAAGAGTCGGTTTTTCATATGATCTTTTGGGTGATGCAACAACAAAGTTGTTTGGTTCCTATGCAAGATACTATGAAATGGTTCCCCTGGATGTTAATATAAGAATATTCGGATATGAAGATGATAAAATATTATTTTATTCAGCAAACGGTGATTTGCTTGATACCTGGTTTATTCGTCATGAACCTCCTCCGATTCAGCCGGGAATCAAACCTCCTTATCAGGAGGAGTTTATTCTTGGTTTTGAAAGAGAGATAACAAAGGATCTCTCGTTAAGTGTAAGGGGTATTTACAAGAGACTCGGAAGGATTGTTGAGGACGGTTCATTTGACGGAGGCGAAGTTTACTTCCTGTTTAATCCCGGAGAATGGATACCGGATAATATTAAAATTCCTCCCGATTACAACAGATGCCCTGAAGAATACAGAAAATTTCCCAGAGCAAAAAGATGGTATAAAGCTCTTGAATTTGTTTTGAGAAAGAGATTTTCAAATAATTATCAATTTGTAATGTCGTATACTTATGGCAGAGCCTATGGAAATATTCCCGGTTTTGCATTTGAGGAATACGGCAAGGCTGATCCAAACATGACGGCGGAATTTGATTTTCCTGAGTTAATGTACAATGCCGAAGGGTATCTGCCGAATGATAGAAAACACCAGTTAAAGTTTGACGGTGTTTTTGCTTTTAATTTTGGTTTGAATATTGGTGTTTCGGCAAGGTATGCATCAGGGAAACCCTATACTGCCATGGGATACAATGATCGCTATGGAACCATTGCTTTCCTGGAACAAAGAGGAACAACCGGAAGATTGCCTTCTGCTTTTCATCTGGATTTACATATCGCATATGTTTTCAAGCACGGGGATAAATATAGACTCAAGGTATTTGCAGAAATCTTCAATGTAACAAATTCAAGAGAGATGATCTCTATCTATACCGGATATGATACGGTTCATAGTTACGGATATACGGGAGATCCTTCTTCAATCATGCCCCCCTGGGTGAAGCCGCCCCAGCCTACAAGCCCGTACTATGGAAAAGCAAAAGCTTATTATCCACCGATCCACGCACTCTTAGGTTTAAGGTTTGAATTTTAAAATAACTGCAATAGAATATAAATAGCACTGTATATCAATGCCTTTTCTGGTTAAAAGTGATTTTTAAAGTTAGTTTTTTAAAATCTACAATGAAAAAGGGAGAGCAAAAGAAATTAAAACTCATAGGGTTATTAATTGTTCTATCTTTGTCTTTTTTACTATCTTTTGCGGAGAAAAAGGAGAAATTTAAACTGAGCTTTAAATACAGGAAATTCATGGGAGAGGTTTCTCCTATAATTACTCCGGCCGAAAAGGAAATTTTTTTCAAATTAAAGACAGACAAAGAAAGAGAGGAATTTATCAAAATTTTCTGGAAGCAGAGAGATCCATCTCCTTTAACGCCTGAAAATGAATTTAAAGAGGAGTATTACAAAAGACTTGAATATGTAGACAGGGTCTTCGGAAGCGAGGAAGGTAAGCCGGGGTGGGCAACTGAGAGAGGGAAATTCTATTTGCTTTTAGGGCCTCCGAAAACAGTTGACAGATATGATGGAGTGGGAAGACTTTATCCGACCGAAGTCTGGTTTTACTCTGTATCTCCAAAATATGGCGTACCTGCAAATTTTTATCTTGTGTTTTATAAGCCCGATTGGTCAAATGAATATTTGTTATATTCTCCGAATCAGGATGGTCCCGCAGCTTTGATCGGGGGATATTCGGGAGATAAGACTGATTATTACACGGCTTATAAGTATATAAAAGCATGGGCTCCCGGTCTTGCTCCCGCAACCATAAGTTTGATTCCCACGGAAAGAGCGACTGAAATCGGCAATCCCCCTTTATCAAATATAACCTTAATAGCCAACATAAAAGAAATTCCTCGAAGACAGATAGATGAGGATTATATAAAAAGGTATTATGAGTTAAAACCGAAGGTTGAGATAGATTATAGTTTAAGGTATGTTCGTTCACAGTCATTACAATTTTATACAATTGAACAAAACAAAAAAATAGGTTTTGTAAATATATTGATAGAACCTGAACGTTTTTCCATCGAAAGATTTAATGGTAGACATTATACGAAGTTGGGAATAATTATAAAATTGTATGATAAAGAGACAGGAAGGGAACTCTATTCTTTTCAAAAGGATCAATTTATGGAATTTAACGAAAAGCAGCTTTTTGAACTTAAACGAAGAAAGGTGGATATAGGGATAAAGTTTCCTGTTATTTTTGATAAAGAATTGAATTTACTCGTTTTTGTTAAGAATTATGCTTCACAAGAATATTTTATTTTGGAAAGGAAAATCAATATACCTTCCCCGAAAAGAAAAAGTTTTATAGTTGATGGGATCGTTGGATTTAGGTTTAAAAAAACTGATTATGTTAATCTTAGAAGACCTTTTCAATTAAAGGATATTATTATTACTCCTTCTATCAACAATGAATTTTACAGTGGTGATTCTCCCTGTTTGATTCTTGAAATTAACAGTGCAAACATAGAAGTGAACAAGGTTTTGGTTTCATATTTTGATGAAAAGGGGGAGAAAATAGTGAAAAAAGAAAACTTTGATATAAAGCCGGAGAGCTTATCATATGTTATTATTGACTTAACAAAGCATACAAAGAATTTTGGTTTTCATAAGATAAGGGTTGAATTAATGAAGGGAGAAATTACTCTTGACTCCAAAGATTTTAAACCTTTGTTTTCCCCTCTTAAATCTCCTTTAAAGCCCTTTATGATTTTCCCCCAATTTAAAGAATTAAATATAAAAAATATTTTTTACTATCTTGCGTATCAATATTTTAAGTCTTGCAAGATAAAGCTTGCCGATAGGTATGTTGAAAACACACTTTTGCTTGCTCCGGATTTTGTGAAAGCCGTATTTTTGAAAGTTGAAATTTTTTATGCTAAACAAGAATTTGAAAAAGGTCTGTCACTTCTTAAATCTGTTAAATTCGGGAAAGAAAGTAACAGATTATTATTTTTGAAATTTTACGGGAATTTTAAATTAGGTAACAATAAGTTAGCACTTGAAATCGGGCGTAAGCTCTTAAAAGGAGGCTATGAAAACAAGGAATTTTTAAATAATTTGGGAGCTCTCTATTTTAAGATGAATAAAAAGAGAGAAGCTCTGAAAATTTATAGAAAATCTTTAAGAATGGAGCCCGATCAGAAAAGAATTAAGAAAATTGTAAATAAAATATTAAGTGAAAGAGAGGAGTAAAAATGGGACATAAATATGAACTCCTAATAGGGTGAGAAAGGAATCAAGAAATTTAAAAATGTTGGTGTTAGTAAAAATCAGTAGTGTCCGAAAAAAATAGAGGATTGGGACACCTCCGCGTGAAGATGTATGATATACAAGTATTTTCAAAAAAATCAACACAGGGGGTGCCCTATGGGATATCAAGATAGCCATGAGCATCAAGCATTGAGCATTGAGCAAAACATTAAGGAAAGTCTCTGATAAGTTGTAATCTGTTATTTTCTTTTAAAATAAATTTTAAAAAAAAGAATTTACAAACAACAGCAAACAGCAATAAACTGAACACCGACCGCTCCGATTAACGATTTACGATTCACCATTCACGATTGAGCTCAAAGCACTTGATAGCCATGAGCATTGAGCTAAATTCTGAAGGTCTTAATAGCCTTGAGCATTGAGCATCAAGCGTTGAGCCAATTTTGAATGTTTATTGTATTAAGCTATCAGTAAATTTCTTTTATTAAAAAAAATTAATTAAAGAAAATTGTTAATTACAAGAAACTAACAACTTTCCTTCGTAGTCTGCTCAATGCTCAAAGCTCAACTCTCAAGGCTCTCACTAACTCTTCGCTACCTGAAATTTCCCGGACAGTACTGAGTAAAAATATGATTGTTCAACCTTATCTCTTATTTGGAGGGAGGGGAAATTTTCCGAAAAGTGAGATAGAAGTTTTTGATATGGATAGAAGAGCAATATTCAGGAGTTAAGAATAACCAAGAAAAAAATTTTGTAATCTTAATAAAATTTGTAATTTTGAGAAAAGTTTTTTTTACAAGTTTTGTATTTGCTGAAGAAGGTAAGGGAAAGAAAGATTTGCTGGTAAGGTTGTTGACAAAGAGGTAAAAGCTATCAGGGATGTATTGGTTGAGGCTCAAAGCAGTGGGAATTAATCCCGATTGGTAAAACCTATTTGAAGCCTGATTATGTCTATAATCTTGGGGATATTAAATCCGCCATAGTGGTTTTTGAGGAAAATACAAGGAAATTCCCCGATGCTCCCGATAAAACTCGGATAGAGAAACATATTTCCCAGCTAAAAAATATGGAAAATTAGCAGTAATTTTTTAGGAATAGGTAAATAGTGTGGAAAATTATTATGCGGAAGGGCAGAATATTTTCTGGTTTTCAAATTGAAAATTTAATCCAAAAAATTGAACTGAAAAATCCAAAAATTTGGATTAAAATTTTCGAAGGTATTAAAAAAGTAATAGATTCAACAATTTTAATGTTGGCATAAAAGTTGAATACCATTTTACTAAATTTTAAAAGGAGGTATTGTATGAAGAAGTTTTTAGCCTTGTTTGTTGTAATCCTGTTTGTGGCTGCTTTTGGGTACACACAGACAGCAACAGCAGACATTCACGGAAAGGTTCTCAGTGATGATGGTAAACCTTTACCCGGTGTTACTGTTACCCTGACAGGTAACAAGATAGGAACAAGAACCGCTGTTACCACCGAAGAGGGTAACTTCAGATTCTTGAAACTTCCTGTCGGTACTTACAATCTCAAGTTCGAACTCGAAGGATTTGAGACAGTTGTAAAGAAAGGATTGGTACTCCACATTGGTGATGATCCTGAAATCAAAGTTACGATGAAGATTGCAAAACTCTCAGAAGAGATAGTGGTCCAGGCTGAATCAACTATGATCAACACCAGAAAAGCTACAATCGGTGCCAATATCACCAAAGACATGATTGCCGAACTTCCCACATCAAGAAACCCATGGACAATTATGGCTTTGGTTCCCGGTATGATGATTGACAGGGAAGATGTCGGAGGTAATGAATCGGGACAGCAGTCCAAGTATATCGGACTTGGTGCTGACAGTGGAGATTCAACATGGAATGTTGACGGTGCGAATATTACAGACCCATCGGCAATCGGAGCCGCTCCCGCATATCTCAATGTTAATGCTTACGAAGAATTACAGATTACTCTCGGTGCCAATGATATTACAGCACAGACAGGAGGAGTTCAGCTCAACTTTGTTACAAAGAGAGCTGGTAACGAATATTCCGGTGACTTCCATCTTTATGTTGAAGATGAAGCATGGGAATTAAAGAGAGACGAATCAACATATCCTGAGTACTATAAAAAGAGAGGATATGTAGATCCCGGAATCTACAGACTCTATCAGTATGGTATAAACTTCGGTGGACCCATCATTAAGGACAAACTCTGGTGGTTTGGTTCCTGGGCAATTCAGGATATTCATTCAAGAACAATAGTTAACTCAGAGGATGCCACCTGGTTGCTTTCAGGATACGGAAAGATTAACTTCCAGCTCGGAAACACCTATGGAGATCTTGATGTTCACTATGATAACAAGAAAAAATGGGGTAGAACCTCATTAGGTCCTGCAAACCAGGATCCCGGAACATATTGGGATCAGACGGGACCCGGATATGTTTTCAAGGGTGATTTACAGCAGGTTATGGGCAACCTTATGGTTGAAGTAAAGGCTGCCTTTACCGATGGTGGATTCGGACTCTATCCCAGAGCCAATAAGGTTGAAAATGGTTTTCTTGTTGGTCCGGATTGGGTAATATATTATGTCCCGTCAAGATACTATGGTGGTGGTTTCTTACAGTATGAAACCAACAGAAACAGTTTGGACTTATCTGTAACAGGAAACTATTTCATGGAAGGAGTTTTGGGCGGTGACCATGAAATTAAGATCGGTGGTGACCTTTATACTGCTGTAACAACATCCCAGACTCTCTTTCCCAATGAAAGAGGGCTGATGATTTATAATAGAAATCAACCAAATCTCTACAAAGAGATCTGGTGGATAGAAAATGGTATCTTTGATGCAAGCTTCAGAAGAATCTCAGCATATATAGCTGATACATTCACAGCCGGAAAACTCACCGTAAACATCGGTCTCAGATATGACCAGGAGCAAAACCATCTTAACAGTGTTGAAGCTCCCGGTATATTCTGGAATGGCCAGAGAATTTTTGAAAAGTGGATTCCACCTTTAAAGACTCCTGACAAGGATGTTCCCGCAAAGTATACTGCCATTTCACCAAGATTATCCATTAACTATGATCTTACCGGTGACGGTAAAAACATAGTTAAATTCTCAGTTGCAAGGTATGGCTCTCAGTCAGGAAATGACCTTGCATGGAAAACATGGGTCGGTGGCGGAAGAGAAATTGATGTTTACTGGGCGGATGATGGTGATAATATAATTGAACCCGGTGAATGGAGTGAAGATCCTTCCTGGTGGACATGGTGGAATATCAATACTGTAAACCCATCAGCTCTTGAAACCCAGAATACATTTGATCCTAACTTCAATACACCGCTTCTTGATGAATTGATTTTAAGCTACCAGAAAGCCATTACCAATGATTTTGCAGTATCATTAACCGGTTATTACAAGAAAAAACACAACCTCATCAGAGGAATCGGTAAGATGGATGCAAACGGAACCCTTGAAACCGCCGATAACTGGTATGAGGCAGGAACATTCACCTTTAAGAATGGACATACTCAGACCTATTATCTGAGATATCAAAGACCTCGATATGGAACATACTATACAAACTATAAGAAAGCATACAACAGATTTATGGCTGTTCAGCTTGTAATGAATAAGAGACTCTCCCACAAATGGATGGCAAATGCATCCTTTACCTATCAGGATTGGAGACAATTCAGGTTCAAAGAGGAATCCTTTGATCTGACAAACTTTGATTACTTCAATGGCGGAGTTGTCGCTCCTGCATCCGGTGGTTCCGGAGTCAGAGGTATTTATGTTAATGCAAGATGGCTTTTCAAATTCATGGGACTTTATCAGCTTCCCTACCACTGGAATATTTCAGCAGTGTTTCAGGCAAGAGAGGGATATGTAATTCCTTATCATGAATTTATGTATAGAAGTGGAATTGGATGGACCTCCATGTATTTATACAAAGATGGCGTTAAGTTTGGAGATGACAGACTTCCTACCTTCTGGATTTTGAACCTCAGCTTGCAGAAAGAGTTCAAGGTTTCAGATAAGGTTAAAGCTATCTTCCATATTGACGGATACAATATCACAAACAACAATACAACACTCAAAGTTAACGATGTTCTCGGAACGGAAACAACAGGTCAGATTATGAGAGTCCTCAATCCCACAGTCTTCCAGTTCGGTATAAAGGTTAACTTCTAAGAGAATAGCGCTGTAAATTAAATAGAGCCCCGTTCGTGATTAAACGAACGGGGCTTTTTTTATTTAAATTTGCCCCTCTTTTATTTTTATAGTATAATGTTCTAACTCTTTTGAGGTTTTAATGTGATTTTCAAAGTTAAAAAAAGTCATATTTTTTTATTTTTTGTGATATTTGTTTTATCCCTTGTATCCTTTTCCTGCAAAAAGAAAGCAGAAAATTTTAATGTTTTACTTATTTCAGTTGATACTTTAAGGGCTGACAGAGTGAGTTTGTATGATAATTCTCATGTTAAAACACCGAATATTGATAAATTGGGAAAGGATGGAGTTGTTTTCAAACATGCATTTTCCGCAGTTCCGGTGACTTTACCTTCCCATACAGGTATAATGACAGGACTATATCCTCCCTCCCACGGAGTAAGAGATAACTCTGGCTATATTGTTAATAAAAATATTTTAACTTTAGCAGAGTATTTAAAAAAATATGATTTTGATACAGGAGCTTTTATAGGTGCCTTTCCTCTTGATTCAAGATTCGGACTGAATCAGGGGTTTGATGTTTATGATGATAAGTATGGTTCGAAAAACCCCAATGATCTTTTCTTTGTGGAAAGAAGGGCTGATAAGGTTATAAATTTGTCAATAAATTGGTTAAAGAAGAGAAAAAATAAGTGGTTTGAATGGATACATCTTTTTGATCCGCATCAACCCTACAATCCCCCTGAACCATATAAAACAGAGTATAAAAATGATTTATACTCGGGTGAAGTTGCCTATGTTGACTCTCAGATAAAAAGATTAATTGATTACCTTAAAAAATCAGGACAATATGACAAAACTTTAATTATCATAACCGCTGACCATGGAGAAGGATTGGGAGAGCATGGCGAGAAAACCCATGCATATTTTGCTTATAATAGCACCCTTCATGTTCCTCTGATTATTAAGTTTCCCGAAAGTAATTATAAAAGCAAAGTTGTAGAGGATTATGTATCACTTGTAGATATTTTCCCTACCGTTTGTGATGAATTGGGATTAAAAATACCTGCTGAAGTGGAAGGTATTTCCTTGATTGATTTAATAAAGGCGAAAAGGGAAAGTAATAAAAGATATCTTTATTTTGAATCTTTACCCCCCTATCTTAACAGAGGTTGGGCTCCGTTAACCGGTATTATTGATGTGGAGAAAAAGCTGAAGTATATTGATCAGCCAATCCCTGAGCTTTATGATTTAAGCAAAGACTTTAATGAAACAAAAAACATAGGAGATAGGAAAACTTTTTATAAATATAAAAACAAATTAGAAAAAATAAGGAATATTCTGGAAAAAAAGTCTCAAAAAAGTTATAAGAAGGTTAGCTCGTCTGAAATGAGAAAACTGCGAAGCCTTGGTTATTTAAGTTCAAAGGTTAAGTATAAAAAGAGCAAGTTTACTAAAAAGGATGATTTGAAGGTATTAATAGGGCTTCAAAATAAGATGCTCGAGGGTCTGGGGTTATACGCCAAAGGCTACTATGGAGAGAGCTTGAAAATTTTGTCTGATGTTGTCAAAGAAAGAAAAGATTTTGTACTTGTCTGGAACAAAATAGCAAATATTTTAAAGGATATGGGTAAAATTGAGCTTGCCATGATAACCTATGAAAGGGCTCTTGAATATAATAAGAATAATTATAACCTTTTGCTTAATTATGGAGCTTTTTTGGCTGAAAACAATCTTCCTGACAGAGCCATTGAAATCCTTAACAGAGCAAAAAAGATAATTGATTATGACCCGGAGCTCTGGAATAGTCTTGGAGTTGCATACTGGAAGAGTGGAGAGGTTAAGAAGGCTATAAACTGTTTTGAGAAAGCCTTGAGCCTGGACAGGGATGATGCGATTGTTTATGGTAATCTTGGTGCCATGTATCTTTCATTCTTAATTTATGATAAAGCTGAGGAGAATCTTAAAAAAGCCCTTGAAATTGATCCGAATTTAGTCTCTGCATTAAATAGTTATGGAGCGCTTTTAAAGAAAAAAGGGAAAATTAAGGATGCAATAAAGTACTGGGAGAAGATATTAAATATTGATAAAAATTATTATATGGCTTATTATAATTTAATGGCCGTGTATATTGACAGTGGAGAATACAAAAAAGCGCTTGAAATTTATAATCTTGCAAAGAAAAATAATCTGCTTATGAGACTTACTCCTGCTCAGAAGACGGATTTTGCAAAAATTTACAATGATTTAAAGGAGAGCTTGGGTGAAAACAAATAAAGAAGAAATTCATAATAAAAAAAGGAGGAATACATGAAAAAGATTACTATTCTTTTAATAGTAGTACTATTTGTTTGTTTTAACTTTGTTTATGCCGCAGCTGAAAAAACAAAAAAGAGTGGAAGCGAAGTTTTGAAGGAACTGGTTGAAAAAGAGTTTGCAAAACTTGAAGAGACCGGTCAGGAAAACAATGTTTTTAACATTGAATATTTGAAATCATTTTACTGGTCTTTGCAGTCAAATGTTTATGTAAATGTCGCCTTTAAAGCTGATCTTGAACAGGATGTTAAGAGAATAAAAACAGAGATAGAAAGCAGATATAATAAAGCTGTCGCTAAAAAGAAGGAAATAATTGCAAAGCAGAATAAAAAGATAAAAAAAGAGGAAAACAAGATTAAATGGGAGCCACCCAAACTTGAAGAGATTATGCCAAAAACCTATCATGCCTTTTTCCTTAGAATATACAAGAAAGGAAAGATGATTCAAAATTATAAGGCTCCGATTCCGTATGATAATAAACCTCTGGAGTTTTACTCTTTCGGAGTAATTCTTGATCCGGGGGAATATGAGCTTCATATCGTAATAGCTGATGCGGTTTATAAGCAAATTGCAGGGAGTAAAATTATAAAAATAAATGTTCCTGATATAACTGTCAAAGCACTTATGAAAAAGAGAAGTAAACTTACCACCACTGAACCGGTCTTCTATAAAGCGGTAAAGCAGTTGATGCAGGAAAACAAGCTTTTTACCATTGATAAGAATTCTTATGAAATAGGTCCTATGAAACTTATCTTTTACCCTTATATTGGAACACCTGCATTTAAGGGTACGGATAAGCCTGTTTTGACATTCTATGTTTTTGGAACAACACCAGCCCTGATCAGGGGTAGCAATCAACCCCAGTGGGATGTTGAAGCAAAACTTGAAGTTTTAAAGAATGGTAAGGCTGTTCTTAAATTTAAACCTATAAAGATGAAAAATCCCTATTTTTATCAAACTCTGCAATTTCTGAAAAAAGATAAAAAACCTCTTGAACCTGGTGATTATACATTGAAGATTAAACTTCTTGACAAAAACAACAGAAAGAAGGGAGAAATAAAGATAGACTTTAAGATTGTTTCATAAAATATAAATGGCGGGGGATTTTTAACTCCCCCGCTTTTAATTAAACTTGAGGTAGGAGAGAGAAAATGAGAAGAAAATTTGTCTTTTTTTTAGTAATTTTAATGATTTTTACAATTTATGGTTTTGGGGAAAAAATTGAATTGAAAATTCCTTTAAGGGTTAAAAATAAATCTTTAAAGGAATTTGAGCTTAAAAAGAGTGATATTGTCTTTACGGTAAACAAAAAAACAGTTAGCTCATTTGAACTGAAAAAGGAGCAGAGATCCATCACCGGCGATGGTCTTCCCCTGAAATATTTTGTGCTTGATTTTAATATTTTTGATTATTATGAAGAGATAGGGAACTCTGTTGATTATTTTATTGATAATTTTGTGAAAGGTCAGCCGATAATTCTTTTGACGAGGAATAAAATTTACAAATTTTTTAATTATAATTCTGCCTCTTACCTGAAAAAAACCATTAAAAAACTTCTTAGAGAGGACACCATCAAATTCAAAGCTGAGACCAAAAGCTATTATAAGAAATTTAAAAGTATTTTTTCAAATGCTGATTTGGGCACAAAAGAAGGGTGCCAAAAGTTCATCAATGATTATTTAAGAGAGTGGAGTGTTTACAAATCAAGATTTGTTTATCCCGATATTAGAAAATATCAGATGCTTGCAAATATTTTATCAAATAAGGATGGAGATAAGTTTATTATAAGCTTTTACCATAGGGAGATTATTCCCTACTATAATGAGGTGCAAAAAGCTCTGTCAGATATGAATAATTTCATATCATCTGCTGTGGCAGGAGAGGATCAGGCGTGGTCCACAATGATTTCAGGGGGAATTAATGATATTAATCAGTCGCTTTTAATATCAAAAGGATTTCCCTATAAAAATCTTGTCAATACCCTTCTGTCCAATAATATAGGTCTGAACTTAATTCTTCTCAATAATAAAATGAACAATAAAGATGTAGAAGGGTATGGTGATGTTTCTCCCGATATGGAGAAAGTTTTAAGAGATATGGCAATAAGTACGGGAGGAATTTCTATTACGAGTGATAATCTAAAAAAGGGAATTGATAAGATAACGGAAAGTGAGGACATATATTATGATTTAAAATTTCACACAAAGAAGGCAATGGATTTGATTTTTGAAGTAAAAGCAGTTAATAAAAAACTTGAATTTATTTACCCCATCGAATATAAAAAGAATTTTATAAAAAACCTTGTAAAACTTTTAAAGAAAAAACCTGTTGTTTCCGGAGTAAATGTTTCCGGTAAAAGAATAGGATTTTCGATCTCAAATTATTTAATGAATAAAAAAAGAGGAAAAAAAGGAGGAGTTTTAAAGGTTAATATTATTGTAAAGGATAAAAATGGAAATGTTGCATATAAGACCGGAAATATACTCAATGTTGTAAAAAAAACAATTAATATAAAGCTTCCTCCTGTTGATTTGAGCGGTAATTATACATTATATATAGTTGTCAGAGATCTTCTGGGTGAGAGTTCGACAATATTTGTAAAAGAGATTTCTTTTTAGATAGATTTCTTTTATCTAAAAGTAAAAAGAGAAAGAAAATTTAAGAAAAAAGCCTGATAAATTTATTTCAAGAGGTTTAATGTTTTTTAGTCTTGGGTTTTGTTGAGGCTTCTCGTCTCCGTACAGATGTGTTCTTACCCAGTAATCATAACCCATAAGCTCAACCCAGCTTTCTCCGAGCCAGAGCTCTGTTTCTCCCGAAAAACTGTATTCAATGGGACTGTGAAAAGCTGAACTCATGGAGTAGAAATAATCCACATCAGCGTTAATATTTGATGATTTGCCGAAATTGAATCCTGAAATTATGGAAAATCCGAACTTATTAAACTTTAAGGATGACCTTATGGTAGGAGTGAATGATGGAATAACTTTAGTTAACTTCGTATAGTTTGTTTCCTTTACTTTTATTATCTCATTATTTCCCGTCTCATCCAATACGGTCCAATTAAAATCCTGTGAATATTTAAATGAAAGGAAATTTAGCATTATTCCAGGATTAAAAGAAATGAAAAAACTCTTCATATTTACAATCTTGTACTCCAGAAAAAAAGATGGAGAGAAGATATCGAGAGTTTCTTTTACACTATTTGTAACTTCATAGTTTGTTGAAGCCAGATTACCGATTTTCAAATAGGGATTATAGCTTTTATGATATTTATCCAGACTTATTGTTAGTATAATTCTATTAATTTCTTTTTCAATAGAAATCCCCATAGCAGGTGAGTACTTCAATCTATCAATTTTTTCAGGAATATCTATATCCATTCCCAACTCTCTTTTGTGAAGAATCGTTTGGTAAAGAGCAATATTCCAGAAATCTTTGTTGGCTTCAAGATCATTGAGGTTTAATGTCTGAAGTGAAGCATTAAAAGAGATTTTCCAATTTCCGCAAAAAAGTGAATAATGTATTATAATCAGTGAAAGAAAGATTAGAGTTTTTTTCATCTTTCCCTCCTTTTTTATTTATAGAATAAAATAGGAGTTTTCGAAAAAACTTCAAGTTTTTTTGTGTTTTTTATACTCGAAAAATCCCTGCGGGTGGGCGGGTTGACCGTATTATTTCTTTGAATTAAAATATTTTTAGAATGGTTTTAAAATGAAAAAAAAATTAGTTTTTTATTTTCTCATCTCAATACCAATTGTTTTATCCTTTATTTCAGGTGCTTTGTTTTATCATACTTTAAAGCATGGTTTTAATATATTCTTTCTGATCGGGATATTTATTATTCTTTTTATGATTTTTTTGAAATATTTTTATAAGGAAAATTATAAATATAGAAGTAAAACAGGAGATTTTACCCTTGTTCTTGAAAACATTCCCGCGGCGATTCTTTTGATCTCAAATAGAGAAATTATTTATGTCAATGAAGCCGGTGTCAGGATGCTGAGGGGAAAAAGCAAAGAACAAATAGTTGGAAGATCACCACTTGATTTTGTACCGGAGGAACAGAAGGAGAGAAGTATAAGGAGAACGGAGGCTTTTGAAAAAGGGGTAAAAGAGTTACCTGTTTTCAGGGGAAGATTGAAGAGACTGGACGGAACTTATATCTGGGTTGAAACTTTAAGTAGACTTGTGAATTTTCATGGAAAGACTGTGATTCAATCAACTGTATGGGATATTTCAAAATTAAAAGAAGCGGAAGAGGCTCTGGTAAAAGCTAACACTCACCTGAAAAATATATATAATTCTACCAATATGATGATTTTTTCTCTTGATAGGGAATACAGATATATAAATTTTAACAGGCTATACAAAGAGAAAATGAAAGAAATATGGAATGTTGATGTGGAAGAAGGAAGGAATGTTTTAGAGTTTATAGAAGATATGGATTTAAGGAAAAAAGCCAGAGAGAAATTTGATAGAGTACTTTCAGGAGAATATATTGAAGAAAAACAGGAATTTAAATTTTTTTCGGAAAAAAAATATCTCTGGATAATTTATAGTCCCTTGAAAAATAATAAGGATATTATTATCGGTTTAAGCGTTTTTATCAGGGATATAACATCTGAAATCAGTGCCAAAAAAGAAATGATAAAGCTTTTAAAGGTCATTGAGACAAGTCCTCAGGGAATCGCAATTTTTGATAAGGAAATGAAAATTTTATACATAAACAAAACAGTTCTTAAGCTTGGGAACTGGGATTCTAAGAAAGAGATTTTAGGAGAAAAAATATCTAATTTTTTAAGAGAAAGAGACATACCTGTTCTTATAAACAGTGTTTTCCCTCATTTAATGAAAGGTGAAGTCTGGAAAGGAGAACTTTTTTTATACAAGAAAGATAGAAGTTTGCTTCTTACAGAGGTGTATGCTTCAGCTGTTTTTAATGATGAAGGGGAAGTTGAGGATTTCTTCATACTCTTTTCTGATATTACGGAACGAAGGAGAATGGAAAATGAGTTAAAGGAGGCCTATGAGTTTACAAAAACAGTTCTTTCTTCCATTCCTGCGGCTATTTTTTCAAAAGATAGAGAGGGGAAGTATCTCCTTGTTAATGAGGAGTTTGCTGAATATGTTGGTATGAGTCCTGAAGAGATTAGAGGGAAAACAGTGGAGGAAATATGTCCTCTTGAGGAATCTTCACTTTACCATAAAAGAGATATGGAACTGATGGAAAAGGATGGGGACGAAATTTACGAAGGATATTTGCCCCATGTAAAAAAAGGTAATATCCCCGGGGTTTTTCATAAATCATGTTTTCATGATGCCAGAGGAAAGGTAGCTGGTCTTGTGGGGATTTTTGTTGATTTGACTGAATTGAGGATAGCTCAAAGAGCCTTAAGGGATAGTGAAGAAAGAAGCAAAGCAATACTTGATGCGATGCCTGATATTTTATTTATACTTGACAGGGAAGGGAGATTTCTTTCATACCATGCTCCGGAAAAGGATGTTTTTTTAATTCCCCGGGAAGAGTTTTTAAATAAAAAAATTGAAGAAGTTTTTCCTCCCTTTCTCGTTGAGAAAACAAGAAAAGCGATGAAGGAGGTGGAGGAGAAAAATGAAATTTCCATTTATGAGTATAGTATCGAATTAAAAGAAAGAGAAAAGCATTGGTTTGAAGCGAGAATGGTCAGAAAATCTGAAAATGAATTTTTAGTTATTATAAGAGATGTTACAAAAAATAAAAAGCTTGAAGCCCAGCTCATCCAGGCTCAAAAAATGGAAACAATAGGCACGCTTGCAGGGGGAGTGGCACACGATTTTAACAACCTATTGACGGTTATCAATGGATACTGCGAGTTAGGGTTGGAAAAGATAAAGAGTGAAAATTCTAATGTTAAAAAGGAAATTGAGGCAATCCATTCTGCTACAAAAAAGGCTATAAAATTAGTTTCTCAACTTCTTGCTTTTAGCAGAAAACAGTTAATAGCTCCCGAGTTATTAAATGTGAATACGGTTATTAAGGAACTTTATTCAATGCTTAAGCGATTAATTCCCGAAGATATAAAACTTGGTTTAAATCTTTCAAAGGAGGAGCTGATTATAAAAATAGATCCTTCTCAGATAGAACAGATTCTTGTTAATCTGGTAGTAAATGCGAAAGATGCCATAATCGCTAAAGATGATAATAATTTGAAAAGAACTATTTTTATAGAGACTTCCAGAGTGGAACTTGATGAAAAATATACAAAGCTTCATCGCGGAAGTAGAGAGGGAGTATTTGTTTTAATTTCAGTCAGTGATTCAGGGATAGGAATGTCTGAAGAGATTAAGCAGAAGGTTTTTGAACCCTTTTTTACTACAAAAGAGAGAGGAGAAGGGACAGGCCTTGGTCTTTCCACGGTTTATGGGATTGTAAAGCAGAATAAAGGCTTTATATATTTGTATTCAGAAGAGGGAAAAGGAACAACTGTTAAGGTCTATTTCCCTTTTATAGAGGAAAAGGTTAAGTTTAAGAAGAGTAAAGAAAAAGACTCTTCGTGGGAAGAAAAAGGAAAGGGAGAGACAATTTTAATAGTAGAGGATGAAGATGATGTTAGAAAATTCTTAAAGGAAGCTCTGAACTCCCTTAGCTATAATGTGATTGAAGCTAAAAATGGGAAGGAGGCCCTTAAAATTTTTGAAGAAAAGGAAGGAAAAATTAATTTAATAATAACAGATTTGATAATGCCAGAAATGAGCGGGGAACAGTTATACAGAGAAATAAAAAAGAAAAATTCAGAAGTTAAGATAATATTCACATCCGGTTATACAGGAAACCAAATATCAGATGAAAATATCTTAAATAAAGATGTTAATTTCCTAAGCAAGCCTTATAAAATAAGTGATTTATTTAATTTGGTTAGAAAGGTTCTTAAGGACGACTGATCACCAATTTTTACCTCTTTCACTTTCAAAATCATTTGCGCTTTTTATTCTTCCCAATTTTCCCATTATCTGAAGTTTTGTTTTTAAGTAAGCAATATTTTTTAAAGATGAATTATGATGAATTGAATGTCCCGGCGTATGCCCCACTGAAAGAGCTCCTAATCCTGCAATAATAACTATTTTATATTTTGAAGCAGTTTCAACTATCTTTTTTATGGGTTCATCAGGAGTAATTACGGGGATGGCAGGGTAAAGATAGTTTCCCTCCGCATCAATTGGTATTACTCTGTCAGAGCCTTCATCCAAAGCCTTAAATCCCTGTATCATACCAAAAACAGAGTGTGTAAAGATGGCAGATTTTGATGTGGTGTAAGTGTAAACAGCTCTATGAAGATTTTCAAAATAATCCTCTGTATCTTCTCTAATCTTTTTTCTATAAATATTGAAATCTATATAATCAGGTGAGGAGATATTTGGGGCAAAAAGCATCTCACTTCCATCTTCAACACTTAAGGATCCTGTATTAAATGGACTTAATTTCAGATAAAAAATATCATAAGCTGTTCTTTTAAACTGTTTTAAAAGCTCTCTGTCCTCTGTTTCTTTGATGGTTTTTGAGAAAAAATGTTTTTCAGTTTCAGGATATTTAAGCTCTTTAAATTTATTAGGATTAACTCCTAAAAGGTTTAAATAAAGAAGGATTTCGGTGGAATAATCAACTATATTCAATTTGAAAAAAGCATCATAAACATTATCTCCTCTTACAAATGGACCATGGGTTTTGACTATCATAGCTGTTTTTTCTTTAAGAATTATTGGAATTTGCTCCTCCATCTCCTTTGAGCCGACAGGATATTCAAATTCAACAACGGGAAAATTCCCGGTATAAGTTTTGCCTAAAAAATCAATAGGTCTCACTTCCTCCGTTATATAGGAATAAAGTGTCGCCGGGAGAGAGTGAGCATGAATGGCGGCTCCCGCATACTTCAAAATTTCTCTATGGGTTCCTGTTTCCGATGATGATTGAAAAAGACCGTATTTTGGTTCAAAAAGTCCCGGTAAAACTATATCCCTTTCCTCAAGGTGTCCTTTCATTGAGCCTGTTTTTGTAATATATATTTCATCTTTGAATCTTACGGAGATATTCCCACTGTGGGTATTTTGAAACCCCAAATCCAGCATTGCTCTTCCTATCTTAATCATATCCTCTTTTATTTTATCCATCTCTTTCTCCATTAAGTTGTTTTCGGAGGATTTCCTTCACTATCCCAGCCCCTTATCTCATAATATTTTTGAAGCATTTTTTCAAATTGTGAATCTCTTTCAATTGCCCTCATTTCACCTGCTATCATTAATTTTTCATTAAACATTCTTGGGGGCAAAGAATCATCCTCTTTTGTAAATCCTGCTTTGATATTGTATTCCCTTTCCAGATTTTGAATATTTTGGGCTATAAATTTTAAATCCTCAGGGCTAACATCCAATCCTGTATATCCTGAATAAATCCTTGCCAATTCATTTTCACCGAAGGCATAAAGAGAAAACCTGCAAATACCCAGAGAGTCTGCCACACAACCTGAATCCTGCTCATTGACTACATGTCCTGCAGCTGTGTCTATCAGAAATCTGTTTACCTCCCTTGAACCTCCGAAAAACCCAAGTGTTACAAGATATCCTCCCTTTAAATGGCAACCACCTCTTGGAGAGGTTGCATACCCTAAAGCCTGAGTATAAGATGCTCTCGGTTCATAGCCCGGAAGTTCAAGCCCTTTTACAACCATTGCAAGTTCAGGAGCATTAAATCTTTCAGCCAATCTTTTTGCCCCCTCTCCTATATACTTACCAAAGCCTCTGTTTAAAGCAGTAAGTTCAGTTATTACAGGTAAAATTCCCCTTTTACCGAACATTAACTCAATTCCCTCTGTATCACTCTTTGTAATATACCCTTTTTCATACAATTCCATCGCGAGTCCTATAGTATTACCCAGTGAAATTGTATCCAACCCATAGTCATTACATATATAGTTGGAAATAGCTATGTCTTCAAGATCATATATATCAAGATTCGCTCCCATAAGAGCTGTTGTTTCAAACTCAGGTCCCTCTCCCGTTTTATCATCAACTTTTGTTTTTCTGGTACAGGTAATAGTGCAATTAAAACAGCCTCTTTTAGCAATAAGGAGTTTTTTCCTTAAAAGTTCTCCGCTTATTTTTTCAATATTTTCAGGTTTATGATAAACATCTTGAAAATTTTTATGAGGCAACATATCATGGTCATTGATTAATTTTAAAAGCCCAACTGTTCCCAATTGAGGTAAGGCTTTTGATGTGACAGGGGATGATTTTAACAATTTGTTAGCCTGCTTAATTCCCGAATAATAGAGTTCCTGATTTTTGGGGATTAATTTTTTTCTTCCGTCAACAACAATAGCTTTCAAATTTTTTGAACCCATCAATGCTCCGGGACCTCCCCTTGCAACAGCTCTGCTATAATCATTCATTATTGCGGAGATTAATACGAGGTTTTCCCCGGCAGGACCTATGGCTAATACTTTCACAGCTTTTGTATACTTTTCTTTTAGAATATCTGTGGTCTCACTTAAGGTTTTCCCCCACAGATCTTTTGCACTTATGATTTTCACCCTATCTTCTGATATATAGAGATAAACAGGTTCAGAGGATTTCCCTGAAATTATCAGAACATCATATCCTGTTTTTCTAAAATTCACTCCCCAGAAACCACCCGAGTTTGAACTTGTAATTGTCCCTGTTAACGGAGATTTAAAGCTTATTGAAAATCTTCCGCCTGTGGGGGTCTTTGTTCCTGTAAGACCACCGGCGGTAATTATTAAAGGGCTGTTTTCTGAGAGAGGATTTTCTTTTGGGTTAAATAATTTTTTGAGAAAGTAAACTCCCAATCCTCTGCCCCCTAAGAATGATTCGATGATAAAATCCTCTATCTCAAATTCCTCTATTTTATTGGAGGAGAGGTCAACCTTCACGCCTTTTCCATTATATCCATTTATCATTAAACATTTTTATCAAAAAAAGCAGGGTTCGTCAAACCAACTACTCGAATAAAAACAGCAGCTAAAATGGATTTTAAAGGTATGGATCAAAAGAGGTAATAGGAGGGAAATCAGAGCTCTATATTAAATGCTTAAAAATTCCCGAGCAGGAGTGTAACCTGTCTCAATTTTTTGCAAAAAGCATCTTAGTTTGTTAAACTTTTTTATGATAAATTTCTGGGATTTTGAGAAAAAGAACAGGATTAGAAGCATATTTATACTTTTTCTTCTTTTTATTTTCTTTATTCTCTTCTGGTGGGGAGCTTTTTTAATTACTAAAGTTTTTATGGGTTTTGGTTTTAGTTTACCCTTTTACATATATTTTTTGATTGCCTTTGTTACATTTTATTTTTATTTAAGAAGAGCAAATTCAAGCATAAAGGATTTTCTTTTTGCAATCAATGCTCTTCCAATAGACAGGGAAGACTTCAGGCATAGAAGAACACAAAATATCATAAATGAAATTTCCATTAGCGCAGGTATTCAACCGCCTCTACTTTATATTTTCCCTTCCTATATAAAGAATGCTTTTACTGTTAAAATGGACAAACACCATATAATCGCTATTTCAGAAGGTGTTGTCGGAAATATGAGGAGGGATGAAATTCAAGCTATTGTCGGTCATGAAATTGGTCACATAGTCAATAAAGATACTGAGATAAAGACATTCATAGCCTCGATTTCGGGAGCAATGTATTCTGCAAAAGCTCTTCTTGGTTTTACCACAGGAAAAGGTAAAAGTACGAACATCAGATTTGATACAAGGGTTAGATTAGGAGGTTTATATATAATTGTTATGTTTTTTTACATTAAGTTTGTCGTTTTCGTAACAAGAATTTTATCCATGATGGTTTCCCGTCAAAGAGAGTATCTTGCTGATGTAAAATCAGTTGAATTTACAAGGAATCCCGAAGCAATGGCAAGAGCTCTATATATAATAGACCATGATAGGATTAAGCAGATAATTAATCTTACCCATCCTGCTTATTCAATGCTTTTCCTTGTAAATCCAATTAAAGATAATATTGAAGTTCGCAATAATCTTTTTTCAAAGCTTTTCACAACTCATCCTCCCACCTCAGAAAGAATAAAGAGGATGCTAAAACTTGCCCATATTGACAGAGGTCAATTTTATATGACTACGATGAGAGAGAGGTTGATGAAAAAGGATGAAGAAAAATTTTATATTAAAAATAAGGATAAATGGGAGGGACCTTTTAGCCTGAAAGAATTAAAGGAGAGATTCGGAGATTATCATACCCTTGAGGTTTTTACAGAAAAATTCGGGAAGGAGCGGCTTTTGTTTAAAGGGGAAAAGAGCGGTTATATCTGCCCAAGATGTGGCGGAGCTCTTTACAATACTTTTTATGAAGATATTCCGATTCAAATGTGTGAAAATTGTAAGGGTGTTTTAATTAAGGGAGTAAGATTAAAGAGATCCATAATCAGAGAGGATTTTCATCCTGGTAAGGAGCAGGAGAAGAAAAAATTAAAGGAAAAGTTTTTGACCAAAAAAAAGGAGACAGGAAAAACAGAGGTAAAGGATTTTGACCCCTCACAACCTTTTAATTGTCCGGTTTGTGGTCAACAAATGGCACGGTTTTTTTATAGTTATGAAACACCCGTTGTTGTGGATTTTTGTTATAGGTGTAGTTTATACTTTTTAGATGACGGAGAACTTGATCTTCTTCAGGTTTAAACAAATTTCACTGAAGATCGTAATAAAATTACTATAGACAGAGGAGGATCCATGGATAAGATAGAAATTAAAAATGTTTCAAAAGCTTACGGCAGTGTTAAAGCTGTGGATAATTTTTCTGTTAATATTCAAGAGGGAAAAATTCATGGTATTTTGGGACCCAATGGAGCCGGGAAGACTACCACAATAAGAATGTTGTTGAATATAATCTCTCCTGATTCCGGAGAAATTTTAATTGACGGAAAACCCTTTGAAGAAGAGATGAAAAACCGGATCGGCTATCTTCCTGAAGAGAGAGGTTTATACAGAAAACTTAAAGTTAAGGACACATTGTGCTTTTTCGGAGAGCTGAAAGGGATGAAACCCAAGGAAGCTTTAAAAGAAGCTGAGATCTGGATTGAAAAAATAGGATTAAAGGATTGGTTTAATAGAAAGATTGAAGAGCTTTCAAAAGGTATGCAACAAAAAATTCAGTTTGTTTCTTCAATTATTCATTCCCCTGAAATCATAATCTTTGATGAACCCTTTTCAGGACTTGATCCTCTGAATACGGAAATCCTCCTTGACATTATGCTTGAGATGAAAAGAAAAGGTTCAACAATACTTTTCTCAACCCATATTCTTGAACATGCCGAAAAACTTGTTGATAATGTAACACTTATAAAAAACGGGAAAAATGTTTTATCAGGAACACTGGAAAGCGTCAAGAGCAAGTATTCTGCCAATCTTTTCAGAGTTGTTCTGGAGGAGGAAGATCCGAAAATTAAAGAATTCCCATACATTAAAGATATAAATGATTTCGGGAAGGAGTTTGAGATTGAGGTTGAAGATAATATTGATTCTGTTAAATTTTTAAAGGATATTGTAAGCGCAGGAATAAGGATTGAAAAATTTGAAAAGGTACAACCATCCTTAACCAATATCTATTTGAAGGTTATGAAGGAGGAAAGCTGATGAAATTAATAACAATAATAAAAAAAGAATTTAAAGAAATTGTAGTGAAAAAAGCCTTTATAATTGGAACAATTTTAACTCCTGTCTTAATAGTGGCTATGGTTTTTCTCCCTTCATATATTATGGGAAAGGTCGCCAAAACAGATGCAAAAATTGTTGTTATTGATTATACAAATGCAGTCTTTTCTCAATTAAAAAAGGAACTTGAAAGTTCACTTTCACAGGAAAACAAAAATATAAAGACTCCGAAAATCAATAAAGAAAAAGAGATGGTTGAGGGGCTTATAAATTTTACAATAATAAAATATAAAGGAGGAAAGAATCTTAAAAAAATAGAAAGTGAACTGAAAAAAAAGATTGAGGATAAAAAAATTTACGGGTACTTAATAATTCCGGAAGATTTTTTTAAAAACAGAGCCGTTGTCTTCAAAGCAAAAAATGTTGCAAACATAGGAGTTTTAAAATCAATCAATAATGCTCTGAGAAAAATTGCAACAAGAAAATTACTTGAAAAGGAAAATTTTCCGGAAGATAAAATAGAGGAATTAACAAAGGGTGTTAAAATAACAACAATAAAAATAGAAAAAGGCAAAGAGAAAAGGAGTAGTTTTTTAGGAGAGTATATGTTAGCTGTAATCCTTGTTGTTTTAATTTTCATGGTAATTCTTGTTTATGGTCAGAGTGTTATGAGAGGAATAGTTGAAGAAAAGAATGTGAGAGTCACCGAGGTTTTACTTTCCTCGGTTGATTCATTCACTCTGTTTTTAGGAAAGATAATGGGAGTGGGTGCAGCCGGCCTTTTACAGGTTATTGTGTGGGCAATAATGTTTCTGGGTGGCTACATATATTTTACATCATTCTTACCCAGTGAATTAAAAGGAGCAACTGTTTCACCGATGGCTTTTGTGAGTTTCGGCATATTTTTTATCCTTGGTTATTTCCTCTATTCAACACTGTTTGCAGTTGCAGGAGCTGTGTCAAATACGGATCAGGAGGCTCAACAATTTCTTCAGCCGATAATGATTTTAATAATACTTCCTTACCTGATTTCTTTCTCCAGTATTCAAAACCCGGAAAATCCGATTGTTGTACTTTTATCCTTTTTCCCGTTCTTTACCCCTATGTTAATGTTTGTAAGGGTTGCTTTCTCCACTGTTCCTCTTTTCCAATTTATCCTATCTGTTATTCTTTTAATCATGTCAATTGTATTTATGGTTTATCTATCGGCAAAAATCTTCAGAATCGGAATTCTTTCTTACGGGAAAAGGCCTACTTTAAAAGAGATTGTAAAATGGCTTAAAGTTCGCTGATTTGTCTTTGAAGCGAACAGTAGTTTTTAAAACAAATAAATAGTGTAAGGCGTGGAATTTTTAGTGTTTAGTTTTTATAAATTGTAAATGGGATAGTAGTTCGTAGGGGCAATTCATGAATTGCCCTTGCATTTAATTATTTTAAAAAAAATAAATTAAACACTAACAACTCCAATTCACGATTAACGATTCATCCCGCACTATCTTTTCTGATTAGTAGTTCTCTGGTGAAGATTTCTTCTCATATTATTTTTTATTCAAAACATTCTTACATTTACCGTTGGAAAGAAAGTGCGGGATCGTCACTACGTTCCGACATTCAAAATCCGCTCAATGCTATGGGCTCAATGCTAATTTGACATTTCCCTTTCGCTTTGATAAGTTTTAAAAAAGCTTTTGTATCGGATGAGGTTAAACCATGAATTTTAAGGGTCTTCCTTTGGAACAAAAAATCGGACAGATGTTTATGTTCGGCTTTGAAGGGAAAAAACCTTCGGCAGAATTTTTGGAATTTGCAAAAGAAAATAATATCGGATTTTTTATAGTTTTTCATAAAAATTTCAGCTCTGTCAGACAGCTCATTTTATTGACAAATACTCTTCACTCCATTGGGAAAATTCAACCGATGATTTTCACGGATCAGGAGGGAGGTACTGTTTGTCAGTTTGGTGAAGCACTATCAACTTTTGTATCTCCCATGGGACTTGCAGCAACCGAAAATCCTGACTATGCTTTTGAAGCCGGAAGGGGGATAGGAGAGGATTTGAAAAAAGCCGGGATAGATGGGAATTTGGCTCCTGTGGTTGATGTGAATTTTATCCATGATAATCCTATCATCGGTATAAGAGCTTTTTCGGATAATCCGGAGACTGTGGTAAATTTTGCAGAAAAATTCATTGATGGTCTTCATTTTGCAGGAATTCCCTCTGTTTTAAAGCACTATCCGGGTCATGGAAGAGCCTCCGAGGATTCTCATCTTTCACTTCCCGAAGTAGATGTTGATTTGGATACACTGAGAAACACAGATCTGATTCCCTATTTTAAATTGGCGAATAAAGGGGATATTATAATGTCCTCTCACATAAATTTCCCGAATATTGAGAAAAAAAAGCTCCCGTCAACCTTTTCCGAAAAATTTAATCGGATTTTAAGAGAGGAGGTAGGGTTCAAAGGTATTTATATGACTGATTGCCTTGAAATGAAAGCTGTGGAAGAGAATTTTACTGTTGAGGAAATTGTTTTGTTTTCCATAAAGGGAGGCGCTGATATTCTTGTTTCAAGCGGTTACCGAAGGGGATTTGAATTTCAGAAAGAGCTTTTTCATACTTTTGTAAATCTTGTTAAAACAGGTAAGATAAAGATGGAGAGAGTGGAAAACTCTTTTGAAAAAATAATCAGCCTGAAAGAAAAATACGGGCTTTTATCAGGAAGGAGAATAATTAGAAAAGTCCCTCTTTTCAGGGAAAACTATTTTGCGGAGAAGGTAATTGCCCTATCTTCCGTAAAGATTGTCAGGGATAATTTCAATAAAATTCCTGTACATGAGACAAATAGTGTCGGAATCATAGAGTGGGAAAAAGTCCCCTCAACAATTCCCATTTCAAAAGCCTCAAAAAAATTTTATCTTAGAGAGAGCGCAAGAAAAATTTTCCCGAACACAGGCTTTAAGCTTTTACCTTTAAGAGAAACTCTTTCGTCTGAAATTCCTGACTTCCTGAATAAATATGATGAAATTATAGTCGCGCCCTTTTCAAGAAACCGTGAAACCGAAAGAATTCAGGGTAAAATGATAAATGAAATGCTAAAATTTCGCAAAAATATTATCATAGTTTCAATCGGAAACCCCTATGATTTAAGGAATTTTCCGCAAGCGGACGAATACTTTTGCACATACGGGTTCAGAGAGGTTCAAATTGAAGCTTTTTTTGACATTCTAACGGGTAAATATGTGAAAAAGTAATTAAGCTCTGTCTTTCTTCCTTTAACATTTTTTTATTAATTGTTAACTTTATGAAATTTTATCAATGGTTGATTAAAAGATAATATTATGGTAATTTTTTTAATGCTAAAAAGGAGCATAATTTTATCTTTATTAGTTTTCATATTTTTCAGTTTTTCTCTTTTTGCATCTGAAAATAAGAGCAACATTGAATTTCCCTCTGTCATATTAAAAAATGAGAGAATAAAAATCTCCGGAATTTACCGACAGACTAAGATCTTTATAAATGGTGTTGAAGTTAAAGATCTTGACAAATACACTGTGAAAAAAAGCGGATATGTTTCAATTAGGGTTTTAAAGGAAGGAGAAAAACCTATAGAAAAAAGAATACTTGTTATTCCGGGAATAATGACTCTCTTACCGCCTTTTATAGCGATTTTTCTGGCATTTATTTTCAAAGATGTAATAATATCACTTTTTTTGGGAATATTTACCGGGGCTGTCATACTCAATGATTTAAGCCTCTGGAGGGGACTTTTAAGAACTCTGGATAATTATATTATAAATGCAATAGCTGATAAAGATAGAGCATCAATTATAGTTTTTACAATGATGTTAGGGGGGATGGTCGGAATAATAAACAAAGCCGGAGGGATAAAAGGGATTGTAAACTCTCTTGCCAAAAAGATTAAATCAGGTGAAACAACTCAGCTTTATTCATGGCTGTTAGGCATTCTCATATTTTTTGATGATTATACAAATACACTTTTAGTCGGAAACACTATGAGGCCTTTAACGGATAAATGGAAAATCTCGAGGGAAAAATTAGCATACATTGTTGATTCTACTGCAGCTCCTGTTGCCTCCCTTGCGATTATTTCAACATGGATAGGTTTTGAAATTTCCCTCATAGGTCAGTCATTCAAAGCATACGGTATTAACTATGATCCCTATTCTATATTTTTGCAATCAATACCATTCAGATTGTATTCAATTTTCACACTCTTTTTTGTGTTTCTGACATTCACATTAAAAAAGGAATTCGGACCCATGCTCAAAGCGGAAAAAAGAGCAAGAACAGGGAAGCTTTTAAGAGAAGGGGCTATGCCATTAACGGATTTTGAGACCGGGATGCTATCACCTGAAAAAGGGGTTAAGGAGAGATGGTATAATGGGATGATTCCTATTTTAACCGTAATTATTTTTACCTTTGCAGGGCTTTTTTATTCGGGTTTTCTAAACTATAAGGGAGGAACAATAACTGTTTCCGAGGTTTTGTCAGGAAATATATTTAAGAATTTAGGCTTATTAATCTCATCCGCAAATTCATTTGATGTTCTTTTATGGGGTTCGTTTTTAGGTGTTCTTGTGGCTATGATTATGGCAGTAAGCCAGAAACTTCTGACTATGAAAAAAGCACTTGAAGCATGGTTTCAGGGACTTAAATCCATGATGGTGGCTATTGTTATTTTAGTGCTTGCATGGTCTCTGGGGGTTGTTATAGTTAAAATAGGAACGGCTGACTATCTTGTCAATGCTTTAAGTGCTTCTCTTAGCTATAGACTTTTACCTGTCCTTGTTTTCATAATATCAGCCCTTATCTCTTTTTCAACGGGAACTTCCTGGGGAACTTTAAGTATAATGTTTCCGCTTGTTATTCCTCTTACCCATTCAATGCTTGTAGGGAATGGTGATTATAAAAAATTTATGATTTTGACAATTTCTTCAATTTTGGCAGGTTCTGTTTTCGGGGATCATTGTTCCCCAATTTCGGATACAACCATAATGAGTTCAATGGCATCCTCCTGTGATCATCTGGACCATGTAAGAACGCAGTTTCCATATGCTTTCACTGCAGCGATTGTTACAATTTTTGCAGGAATTCTTCCTCTTTCATTTGGGGTACCCTATCTCCCATCTCTTTTCGCAGGATTATTAACAATCTTTTTAATAGTCTTTTTTATCGGAAAAAATCCGGATAAAGTTCATTGAAAGTTTCATTTTATTGACTAATCAAATATTTTGTGTAAGAATTTTTTTTAAAATTAAAGGAGGATAAAGCCTTGAATTCTAAAAATTTATTTTTAATGTTTTTCCTGTTTTTATGTGTTGGGTTTATTTTCGGAGGAGGAAAAGAGCAAATGAAAGTCAGAAAGGATGTTTTCGGCAAACTAAGTGATGGTAAAACTGTTCATATATTTTCCCTGAAAAACAGTAAAGGTATGGAAGTTGATATTATAGAATATGGAGGGCTTATAACAAAACTTATTGTTCCTGATAAAAACGGGAAATTCGGTGATATTGTCCTGGGGTTTGACAGGCTTGAAGATTATGTGAAAAAGTCTCCCTACTTCGGGGCTATTGTCGGAAGGTATGCCAATAGAATTAACAGAGGAATTTTCTTTATTGACGGGAAAAAGTATCAGCTTTCCGTAAATGATGGAAGAAACCATCTTCACGGTGGTAAAAAAGGTTTTGACAAGGTTTTGTGGAAGGGGA
>JALVQI010000154.1 GCA_027031485.1 Candidatus Aminicenantota bacterium
ATAATAAATCTGGTTCAAAAATTTATTATAAAGGTAAAGAAATTGCCAGATGCTTTAAAAAACATGAGTTTTATAGATTTTTGAAAGAATACGGTATTGATTGGAAACAATATCTTTCAAAACAATTATTACCGGATAATGGATTATTTGTAATTGTTAGAGATACATTATTTATAATTGAAATTAAATTTCAACAAGTTGCAGGTTCTGTAGACGAAAAACTTCAAACTTGCGATTTTAAAAGAAAACAATATTCAAAACTTGTAAGGAATTTAGGATGGAAAGTTGAATATGTTTATGTATTGAATGATTGGTTTAAACAAAAGCAATATAAAGATACTTTGGAATACATAAACAGTATGAATTGCCATTATCTATTTAATGAAATCCCGTTAAAATGGTTAGGATTACCAGAGTAGGAAATGATTAAACCATATTTCAAATCAAAAGATAAAGCATTTATATTGCTACAAGGTGATGTGTTTGAGTTATTACCACAATTTGATTTTAAATTTGATATGATTTTTGCAGACCCGCCTTATTTTTTGTCAAACGATGGCTTAACCATAAAAAACGGTAAAATCGCCAGTGTAAACAAAGGTAAATGGGATAAGTCAAAAGGTTTTGAATACATAAATAATTTTAACCGTAGGTGGCTTAAACTTATTAGAGACAAAATGAAAGAAGATGCCACCATCTGGATAAGCGGCACTATGCACAATATTTTCAGTGTCGGACAAATTTTAACAGAATTGGAATTTAAGATATTAAATATTATCACATGGCAAAAGACTAATCCTCCGCCTAATTTTTCGCGCCGTTATTTTACTCATTCAACCGAGCAAATTATTTGGGCGAGAAAAAACGCTAAAATTCCTCATTATTTTAATTATGAATTAATGAAAGAAATTAACAATGGCAAACAGATGAAAGATGTTTGGCTATTACCTGCAATCGCAAAATGGGAAAAGTCTTGTGGCAAACATCCGACACAGAAGCCACTATCCTTATTAACAAGAATTATCCTTGCTTCAACAAAACAAGGAGCCTGGATTTTAGACCCTTTCACCGGCAGCAGTACAACCGGAATCGCAGCAAATTTGCTCAAAAGAAAATTTCTCGGAATAGATATTGAAGAAGAGTATTTGGAGATTAGCAAAAAAAGAAAATTAGAAATTGAAAACAGGAAAATTTTTTATAAGTATCGAGAAAAATTACAGGGGTTTAAAGAAGTTAAACAGTTGGAATTTAATTTATTAAGAGAGCCAAAGGTTGAATATGAAACAGAATTAAATTTAACTTCTATGCCTTCCAAAGGTTATGAATAATTCGGGACTAATCATAAATAAAAGTAAAACACAAGATCGTAAAAATAATATCACTAAAACCATTTGATATTTTATACCGTTGTTTATTCTTTTACTCCTTTGAGCCCTTTGCGAATCTTTTATGAACCGTTTTTATCCAAAAACGGAATCAGTCATAATATTATAAAAGTTATTCATAATCAAAAAGTTGCTTATCTTGTAGCAAGAATTATCAAAACTTGCAAAATTTGCAAGTTTTGATAATTCTCATATATAATGGTTTATGAGCAAATTAATTGAAAGAAAATGAAGATTGTTACATGGAATATAAATCAAGCGGCATAAACCAGAAAAAATCTATGGGATTGGTTTGATAAAATTGATTTTGATGTGGGGTTATTTCAAGAAGTATACATAATTCCTTATGCAATAAGGAAAAGATACTATATCGTTCGTGGTGAAATGAATGCAATATTAATTAAAAAGACTCTGAATGCAAAGCCTGAAAAAGAAATAATAATTCCCAATAATTCGGAAATTGATCTGTTAGCCGATTTCTATGTTTCCGCCAAAATAAAATCAGATAAGAAAAAAGTAGTGTTTTTAAGTGTCTATAACTATATGGGACCCGGGATAAAGGAATTTTCCAAATTTTTAGAAATTTTGTTTAATTATATTAAAAATAATATGAATCAAATAATTATTATTGGCGGAGATTTTAATATGGACGAAGGGTTTGAAAATAATCTTAAAGGGTGGGGTGAACTGGCAAAGGTGATGAAAGATGGATTATATAGATTAGGTTATAATGAAATTCTATCTCTTAAATTTGGCCAAGATGCTTACACTTTTATTACTCCTAACAAAAAGAGGCGGTATCAATTAGATTATCTTTTTATTCCAAGACATATTAAAATTAAAGATATTAAACTTGCTGATGAAAACCAGATTTTTAATAAAAAGCCAAGACTATCAGATCACCTACCCATAATTTCCATATTGGAGTTGTGAAAGAGTTAAGTGCCGGGACTTAAATCACTTTTCAAGCATGCTTTATAAATCATAAACTACTATCTTACAAATCCTGAAATTAAATAAAAAGAATTTTATTCCAAATATATTTTAACCCGGTTATTTTTACTTCTTTATACAAAATAGCAGACTTATTGGATTAAAATGCCGATATTAACGCAATAAAGGCAGCATTTATAGTGCCAATATGAGAGTTTTTAAATTAAATTACATGTTTTCTATTTACCAAATTCCTTTTTAAATTTTATTTTTTATTTTCTACTCAATTCAAGTTAGCTAAAAAACACCAGAATAAATTTTCTCCCTCTAAAAATTAAGATTTAAAAAATAAGAGAATAAGTTTCTTTATGCTTTTTCTTCTTCTACAAAAAGATCTCTGAATGTGGGGATCAGAAAAATCAGAAGCAAAAGCAAAGACAGAACTCCACCCATCCCCCATTCAGGCGTATGGCGGACAATGAAAACATAAAAACTTGCAAGTGATGATGCTATTGCAACTCCGAGAACAGTATAATAGCCAAATTTCTTTCTAAGAGCCAGGAACGGTAATACAAAAATCAGCAGGAATGATGAAATATAATTTACATATCCGCCCAAAAGAAGAGCTAAGGTGTTTGGATTGTAAACAGGTTTTGAATATTTAACTACCTGGGGAACCACCTTATGAGACTTGGTTACGATGTTAACTTTTTCATCCGGTTTTAATGAGTTTAATTGTTTTTGCGAAATCGTCGTCAAAGCCATTGCATTGTAATAGTCAAGATTGGTAAAAATGTTTCCAAGAGGGCTAAATTGGCTGGGGGGATTGGGAGTTAACTGTTCCGGAATAAAAATTAAATATCTTACACCATGCTGACCGTTCATAAAAACCATCCCGGCAACAAGTCCTATAAATGTATAGGGTATAATCTTTTTTAATTTATTTTTAATAGTATCTTTGTCCGTTAATAGGAAAATATAGTAAAAGACTAAACCCAAAAACATTATCCAGATAACCGGAGGCATAACGGAAACATCCTTCGGAGGGGGTAATACGCCCGGGACAGGTCCCTTAGAGTAGTCCGCTACAACTAACACCATCCAGGGAATAAACATTGTCGCACCTGCAACAGAAACAAATCCCGAAAAACCTAAAAGTAAGCTTCTTGCCCATTTTGAGCCTTTAAGAATGAGTTTTGCAAGTACGAAAGAAAATGCACCCAATATCCAGAGACCGATTATCCATATACTGAAAGTTACACTTAGCACCGGAACAGCCGGATAAAAATCCGGATCAAAAGGAATAAGCCTTATCATCACTTCTCTTAAAGCGGTTTTAAGAGTGTGCATTGCTAATGAAGGAGCAAAAAAGACCATAAAAATACCTGCTATTACAGCTGTGATACTTAAAATGATACGCTGCTTTTTTGTTGTTTCAGCAATCATTTGAAAACCTCCAAAGTAAATTGTTTTTTATTATGACTTTAAAAATAAAAAAAATCAAGTGAACTAAAGACACCCTAAAAATCGGATAAGGAAAGCAAGACAGTAAAAAACAGTGATTTTTAATAAATTTATTCTAAAAATTCTCTGTTTTGAAAATTTTTTTCAGTAAAAG
>JALVQI010000155.1 GCA_027031485.1 Candidatus Aminicenantota bacterium
TCGAAAGATACAAATACGATATCTACGGCTCACCTCAAATATTCAATGACACAGGCAACCCTCTCTCCGAATCTCCTATAGGCTCCCACATAACTTTCCAATCAAAATACTATGACTCAGAGAGCGGCCTTTATTACTATTACCACAGATATTATGATCCAAAAACAGGAAGGTTCATAATAGAAGATCCCATTGGAATATCCGGAGGACTGAATCTTTACAGGTTTGTAAATAATAATCCTGTGAGTTATGTGGATCCCCGGGGGCTTTACGGGAGAAATTGGGTTAAAGAACATAATATAGCTGCTGGAAAAGAGATAGATAGTAATACAATTTTGGATGTTGATAAGTATATGCATTTTTTATGGAATGTAGCTAAGTACACTATGAAAGATACATGGAAGATGGTTACTGCACCTTGTTTTGTAAGGTGTTTAACAGGTTGTATGTTATTACCGACAGCTACTCAAACAGCAGGCGAAGCAGAAATTACATTTTTAAAAAATAAAACAATTACTTTTTATGAGGAAAGGGAATTCGGAAGAAAAGCTACGAGCTATATGTGTTTAGGATTAGAAGGTTCTAATAAAATAAGTCTGGTATTTTATTTGTTGTATGGAGATTATTGTACTTATAAATGTGTAAAGGAGTATTATAATGATTGAGAAAATTATTCCCATAATATTTTTTATTATTATAACATTGTTTAATGGATACCTTTATCTGTATTTAAAAAAGCACGCAATAAAAGTCAGTAAGGAAGAAAAAAAAGGTGATAATTTCTTTGTTAAAAAAAAATACAAAGAAGCCATAAACATATATAAGAATGTACTTTCAAAAGATGAAGTTAATAAAAGAGTTATTTTCTTATTAGGTATTTGTTATTATATGATAGGAGAAAAGGATAAAGCCATTGAGAATTTATACAAAGCGGTTATCCTTAACAAGGATGATATTATTAGAATAATAAAAGCTTATAGATTATTGATAAATCTACACCTGGAAAAGAAAAATTTTAATGAAGCAAAAAAAGCGTTGGAAAAATACGGATATTTTTATAAACAAATCAAGGAAGATTGTCCCGCATCAATAAAGGAGGAAGAAAAAAATCGTTATGAAGAAACAATAGGCTGGATAAGATACTGCGAAGGAAATTATAGTGAGGCTATAAAAATTTATGAAGAATTAATTCCCTTATGGTGTGATTTTTTTAAAAAGAAAAGCAGAATAGAGAAAAAAATTTATTCTTATTCTGATATCTTTTACCATTTCGGCATAATCTCAAAACACAAAGGTGAATACAAAAAAGCCATTAAATATTTTAAAAAATCCATAAAAGATGGTGGACCGGAAAGTATATTTTCCAAAAGATCAGAAGAGGAGATAAGGAAGATTGTGAATGGTGAATTGTGAATGGTGAATCGGAGTTTCTTGTGTTTAGTTCATTGTTTTTAATTTTCACGGGGAATTGTGAATCGGGAATTAGTTAAAATGATAACTTTCCAATCAAAATACTATGACACCGAGAGCGGACTTTATTACTATTACCACAGATACTATGACCCAAAATCAGGAAGGTTTATAACCGAGGATCCCATCGGAATAGCGGGAGGACTGAATCTTTACAGGTTTGTGAATAATAACCCTGTGAATTATGTTGATCCCCGGGGGCTGTGGTGTATCCCTTGGTTTTCTAAAGAAAGAAACGCTATTTTCTTACCGGATAACAATGAAAGCATTAATTATGAAATTAATTTTATAATTATCGACAATGTTGTTTTCTGCAATATAGTAAGATTACAAAAAGGCACCAAGATTAGAGAGATTCAACAACGCTGGCTTTGTTTTGACAATAATTGCGGAGTCTATCAATTTTTCTTTATATATGGAAAATGGAATGAAGAGTCGTTGAGATGGACGAAAAGGGACAGAATTACAGTTAAAGGATTTGGTTGGGCTAATCCAAATGACCCCACGAAAATAGGAAATGCGTGTTGTAAAAATCCATGGACAGGGGGAACTGTTTGTAAGGAAATCAAATAAATAGAAAGGAGATAAAAATGGGGAAAATAGTAAAATTTGGTTTTTTAATGATATCAAACGGTAAAATAGTTGAAATAATTTTCCCGATATTAGGGTTACTCTATTTTTTAAATAAAAAAAGTTTTTCAAGGTTTATTTTGTTATTAGGTATTTCTATTTTAACAATATATCCGATGATTGTGATGTTTTTTAATTTTGGTAATTATTATGCTTTTAGTGATTTTGATAGAATTATTATTGATTTCGGCTATCTTTTAATAGCTTGTTTTCTGATTTCAATGTTTATTTCGGGACTTCATTACAATAAAATGAGTTTTAAGTATTTTACCGAAAAAAACAAAAGCAAGTTGATAGTATTAATAATATCAATTATGTCCTTTTTCTACGGAATAGTTAATTCTCTGGAACCAAAAGAAAAAACATTAAAAGTATTTTTATCCGTAAATAGTTTTGAGTTGAATAATGGTAATCTGTTTTTATTTATAGGCATAGTTTTTTATTTTTTACTTATGATGATGACATTGGGGGAAAAATGATAACAACAGTCTATATTCTTATTATGGTGATTATTGGCGGTTTATTAATGTTGAATCTCTTTTTAAATAACAAATCTATTATAAATTGGTTATTTGTTATTGGTTTTTATATAATTTTTTTTGTAAATGATAGTATTCAGTTTTTCATCAAAAAGATTGTTTTTTCGGATTATTATATTTTAAAAGAGATAGGTGTTTTCATCTTATTGTTGGCCTTCTTTTTAATGGTGTTGGAAGATAGGAGAAAGAACAAAAGATATAATGCTAACGTAAAATGAATTACTAATAAAAAAATATAGGAAATAAAAATGAATAAAACAACATATTGAAGTTGAAAAAGGCGTTTAAAGTATTAACAATAATAGATGCACATAATTTAATCAAATGCCTAAGAAAATGCGGGAGGAAATGATGGAGAAAATCATAAGTCAAATAGATTTATATTTTATTTTTAATATAGGGATAAGTTTTTATTTTTTGTATCTATTTGTTAAGAAAAGTGATAACTTTAATTATGAAAATGATGAAGAGATAGAAGACGAAGAAGAACCTGATAATATTAGTTTATTTGTATCTATATTAGTAGGTATATTTTTTGTTTCTTTTTTAATATTGATTAAAAAAGAAATATGGGATAAAAATGTTTCTATCGAAACAATAATTCTTTACCTTTCCTATGATATTTTTATCTCAATAGTTATTCTTATCAATTATATTCTTAAAAGAAAAAGAAGTGAAAGGGATGACAGACAAGTTAAAACAATATCTAAAATGGACAAGGATATTAAAAAAGAGTTATTTCATGACAATAAAAAATCATTTGATTATCTGTTATTAATTATAAATATTATAATACTTGTAATTGTATTGTTAGATATCTTTAAAGTAATTCATTTGTCTCTTTTAAATCTTGTAATAATATTAATTTTCTACTTTGGTTATAGAATGATAATAAGATATTTGAAGAGATGAGGGGGGATTAATAAAATGATAAACTCCCAACAATTAACAAGCGATGATCTGTTCTCATATACATATGATGAAGACGGAAATCTTACTCAGATAAAGAACAGACTCACCTCGGAGACAAAGAAGTTTTACTATGATTCTGAGAACCGCCTCATAAAATACGAACACTATCTTACGGAAACATCCCCTCCCGATACAACGGCCGAATACATCTATGATATATTCGGAAGAAGACTTACAAAAACAGTAAACGGCACAACCACCAGATTCATATACGATGGAACCTCTATTTCATATGAGTTAGATTCAAATAACCAACCCAAAATAAAGTACTTTACAGGCTTTAGAACAGATGAATACCTTGGCCATCTGAAC
>JALVQI010000156.1 GCA_027031485.1 Candidatus Aminicenantota bacterium
AGCACCTATTGAAAAATAGATATTCTCGGATAAATTGTACTCAAGTTGAGGAGATAAAATTAAAGAGCCGTCCGAAATATTAAAGATAATAATATTTGAGTTTGATAAGATTCCGGATATCTGATAGCTTGAGCCTATGTTTACATAATGTTTTCCCATAAGATAAACAGTTCCTACCCTGTATGCTTCCTTTGAAAACAGATTAAAATATACGTCAGGATTTTTAGCTCCGGCTCCATTATAATGGTATTCAAGGAAAAGATATAAACCTTTGAAACTATAGTCTGTTCCCGTAGAAATTCTTAAATACTTTTCTGAAATCTTATTCTTATCCTTATTATAAAAATTTGTTTTTACATAAGCTCCTTCAAACCAGACCCCGGCACCACCTATTGACCTTACAATGTCAACACCCAAAAGAAGATTATTCTGAAAACCAACAATCATCAAAGAAAAATCAGTGTTAATAGCATAAAATTTCGCCCTGAGGAAAAAGCCGCTCTTTTCAAGTCTGAATTTATCACCCGCAACATAGCCTAAATCAAGCTCAGAGAGCTCTCCCGTTGGAATTATTACCCTTACTCCATCAACCCCTCTTCTCTCCTCCTTATCAATCTCATTAAAGGAAAAAGGGGAAAAAATGTCTGTAGGATTTATTATTTTCCCGCTTCCCCATGAAACGGATTGTCTTCCGATGTATATATCGGCAAAATCAAATTTTAATCTGAGATATGCTCTGTCAAGATTCTGGTGAAGAGCAAAGTTTCCCCCATTTTGTTCAAAATTTTCCGGTAAAACAATACTATCAAAATCATATGCTCTGTATCTATTATTATAATTCAGGATATCGGAAAAACCGGTTAATTCTGTTTTATCTTCAATCTTTGGTATTAAATCATAGCTTATCTGAAAAGATAGGTTATCAGAAATATTGGCAAGAATGTTAAATCTGAGATGATTGGATACTATTCCTGACAATGGTTGAGATTCTTCAGGAAACAAATCAACAGGATCAAACACTATGAAGAATGATTTATAATATCCTGAAAAATCAATATCCCCGCTTTTTAAAAAACCGAAGATAAGCGGGAATAATAATATAATAAAAAGAACCTTTTTTTTCTTCATTTTAAACTATATCTATTTCACTTTTGTCAACTACCTGTCCGTCTTTTAATACTATTACTCTTTTTGCCCTCTCCATAACCATCTTATCATGGGTGGAAAAAAGAAAAGTCATACCCGTTTTTTCATTGAGTTCCGCCATCATATCCAGAAGCTCGCTACCTGTTTTAGAATCAAGATTAGCTGTCGGTTCATCGGCAAGAATTATTTTCGGATTGGAAACCATTGCCCTTGCTATTGCAACCCTCTGCTGTTGTCCTCCCGAAAGCTGTGTTGGCCTTCTGTTTTCAAGTCCCGAAAGTTTTACCGCATCCAATATCTCTAAAACTCTTCTATGTCTCTCCTCTTTTGGTATACCCTGAAGTAGCATTATATATTCTATGTTCTCCTCAACAGTTAAAACAGGTATAAGATTGTATGCCTGAAAAATGAACCCTATGTTATCCCTTCTGAAATCAGACAATTCCTTACCGCTCATCTCAGAAATCAATTTTCCCGAAAGCCACACTTTTCCTTCATCCGGAGAGTCCAAGCCGGATATAAGATTTAAAAGGGTTGTTTTACCGCAGCCGGAAGGTCCGACTATTGCACTGAATTCCCCTTCCTCAACAGTAAGGTCAATTCCCCTTATTGCATGAACTATAACACCATCCTCCTTATAATCTTTTTTAAGGTTTTCTGTTTTTATTATTAATTTTTTTTCGCTCATAAAATTCCTCCTCCTATAAACTTTTTCTTAATGCTTCGGCGGGTTTAAGCTTTGCCGCATAAATCCCAGGATATATCCCTATCAGAATTGTGATTAAGAACACTACAATCGGATATATTATAAACTGCTTTACCGTTAGGACTGGATAGATCAGGTTTTTTATCGTTACTCCCATCATTTCAATGCCGGTGTAATCTATACCGATCTTTGAAAAGATATAGGTAACCGTGAATCCTAAAACAATTCCTATTGATACACTTAAAATCCCGAGTGCTCCGGATTCAAGGACAATCATTTTAAAAGCTCCGAACGGTCTTGTTCCTATGGCTCTTAAAACTCCGAATTCAAACATTCTCTCATAAATTGACATGAAGAGAGAATTTACGATAACGAGGGCAACAATCGCAAAAAGAATAAGTCCCACTATGGCTGTTCCCAATCCTGTCATCTCAAATACCATTTTCATCTGCGGAAAAAGTCCCATCCAGCTCAATGCCTCATTATCATCAACCGAATATTTTTTCCAAAAACTCAAATTATCTATATGTCTTCTGTCAACTCCTCTTATTAATTTAATTGCAATCTCATGAGCTCCGTTTCCTATATTGAGCATTTTCCTTGCTTTATTTATCTTTATAAAGGCCATCCCTTTGTCAAGCTGGGGATTATTAAAATAATAAATTCCTCCCACTCTGAAAAGTTCCTGAGAAAGATCGGAACTGTGAGCCTGGGCTACTGTAATAACAATCCTGTCTCCTATTTCAACCTCTAATATTTCCGCTAATTTTTTACCTATAATTATCTGATTCTCTTTCCCATCTTTAAGGTAGTCTCCCTTTATAATAGCATCATCTATCTGAGATATTGGCTTCTCTTTTTCGGGATTAATCCCTATGAGCATTACAGAGCTTACATTGTTTGAAGAGGAAATCATGGAAAAAGAATATGTCCTTAAGGAGAAACTTTTAACAAGCGGATCATTTTCAAGCTTTTTGACAATCTTGTCAAGATTATTAATAGTAAGTTCTGTCTCCTGCTTTTCTCTGAAACCTTTTCTGTGAATCTGACCATCCGCTATAAATGATTTTGTTATATTATCAATAATATTAATTTCCATCCCTTTGTAAAGAGCATCAGTGTAAATAAGTGCCGCAAGTCCTATGGCTATGGCAAGTCCTGAAATAATCGTTCTCCTTTTATTTCTGAAAATATTTCGCCATGCTAATTTCAAGTAAAAAAGCATATCCCCCCCTCAATGAAACCTTAATGATTTTACAGGATCCGTTTTTGCAGCTTTGAGGGCAGGGAAAAAACCAACGATGGAAGCTGTTAACAGAACTGTTACAGCGGGAATAGTGAAACTTCTCAGATTTATCTCTGTTATCATCTTTGTAAAATTCATTCCTCCATATGTAAAACTTTGAGAAAGTTCTATGCCATGAATTGAAAAATAGTAGTTCACTGCCAGTGCGATTAAGCTTCCCATTATAATACTGAAAACAGCTATAATATTTGTTTCATAAAGTATGAGCAAAATTATATCTTCAGGCCTTGTTCCGAGTGCTTTTAAAAGCCCGTACTCTCTCAGCCTTTCAAGAACAGCCATTAGAACAGTATTCAAAACTCCCACAGCCACGACTAAAATTATTACAAAAAGAGATATCCACATCCCACCTTTGTCAGCTTTCATGGCTTTATAAAAATCTTTGGCAAACTCCTGCCAGGGTGAAACACTAAACTCGGAATTATGTAGTATTTTAACTATCTTTTTGCTTATCTCTTTTACTTTTTTTACATTTTTAACTGTTACGGCAATCTCATGGACACTGTTGTCCAGAGATAAGAACTCCTGAGTATCTTTGAGAGGAATATAAAAAGAGTTCCTGTCATACATCTCATCATCGGTTGAGACAAAACCCACAATATTAAAAAAATCGTTAGCGATTGAACCGTCCGCACCTTGAGAAACAAGAACAATTTTGTCCCCTATTTTTGCATGAAGTATATTGGCAAGACCT
>JALVQI010000157.1 GCA_027031485.1 Candidatus Aminicenantota bacterium
CGAAAGAGACCAGATAATTTTTAAGTGTGGGATTAGTTCCTTGCCGTATGTCTTCTTCCTTCCTCTTTTCCTCTCTAATGTCTTTGATATATCAACCTTTACTCTCACTCCTTTCTTGTTGTAGATTGTCTTATTCTCAAGATTTATAAGATAAATAATATACTTTCTGCTGTATCCTGTAATCTCCTCAAGCTCTGTTAGCATCTTCCCTTTCTCCTTCTTATTCATTCTCTTATACCTCGCTGCATTCTCCTTGACAATTTCTCTTTTTTGTTTCATATTAAATTCCCCCTCGGGGAACGTTATGGTCATTGGTTGTCACCTCCTTCTTTTTTTGGAGGTGATAACCTTTTTTTAATTCTTTTTCAAGTCCTTTCATCTTTTCTTCCTCCTTTTCGGTATGATTTTTTTGACTAAACTTATCCGTTTCGGTAAGATTATTTTTGACGCAGAGGGTTTTCTTGACAGAGTTTTTTAATCAATTTATACTTACAAAATGGACTACAAAGAGATAGAAAAGGAGATAATTATCTCTGCTAAAAAAAAGGGAATAGAAGAGGTAGAGGTTCTATTGGTGAAGGAGGATAAAAGGGAGATAACTGTCAGAAACGGGAGAGTAGATATTTTGAATGAAAATATATCTGTTGATTCAAGAATAAAGCTGATAAAAAATAAGAGAATGGGGCTTATATCTTTGAATAATTTCAATATGGATAAGATAGGAAAAGCTGTTGCCAGTAGTTCTGAATATCTGAATATGCAGAAGGAGGATCCGGATATCAATCTCCCTCCTGAAAATGAATTAGGGAGTGTGGAGGAGAAACTTTTTATTGATGAGGAGAAAGAACCACCTCTCAACAGGGTTATAGAGAAAAAGCTAATTGAGATGGAAAAAGCAGCCATAAAATTTGATAATAAGGTAAAATATTCGGAAGGAGCTTCGTTTCACTATGCCAGAACTAATATTCACTTTGCCAATTCAAAGGGATTTTACGGTCATTTTTCAAAAACTTACAATAGTTTATATATTTCAGTTATAGCAGAAAATAATAATAAAAGAAAAAGCGGAGAGTTCTGGGCGGAAAATGTTTTTTTCACAGGATTGGAGGATGAAAAATTATTAGGCAAATTAGCCGCCGAAAGGGCTTTGAAAAAATTAAATTCTAAAAAGCCTAAAACGGGAGAATATCCTGTAATCTTTGACAATATAACGGCAAGCTCTATTTTGGAGGTTCTTGGTGATTTATTGAACGGAGAGAGTATTTACAAAAAAAGCTCTGTTCTGGCGGATAAGTTAGGAAAAAGTATTGGAAGTTCAATCCTGAATATAAAGGATAATCCTTTAATAAAAAAGCTTTTGGGAAGCCGACCTTTTGATGGAGACGGAGTTTATTCGAGAGAAAAAAATATCGTTGAGGATGGAGTACTTAAAAGCTTTTTAGTAAACTACTACTATTCAAAAAAGTTAGAACACAGGATTACTTCCAACGCTTCTTTTAATACGGAAGTTTTAAATGATATTAAGCCTACAAATTTTTATATTTCTCCAGGAAAGATCGGAGAGGAAGATTTAATTGCTTCTCTTAATAAAGGAATTTACATAACGAATATTTTTTCAATTGATAGCTTAAATCATGTTACCGGAGATTTTTCATGGGGAGCTGAGGGCTTTTTAATTGAAAAAGGTAAGTTGAATTCTCCAGTTTCAGAGTTTACAATCGCAGGAAATATTCTTGATTTGTTCGGGAATATTAGAGAAATCTGTGATAATATAGACTTTAACAGAGGGCAAATAGCATCCCCCTCTTTTTTGGTTTACAAAGGAATAACAATAGGAGGTAAATAGATGAGGAAAATTATAGTTTTATCTATTTTGATTATTCTTAGCTTTTCTCTTTTTGCAGCTGATGATATCTTTAAGCAAGTTGATCAGCTTTACAAGGAGAGAGCAAAGCTTGAAAACTTAAAAAAGGCTATAGCTATTATGGAAGATTATCTCAAAAAGAATCCAAACTCCTATGATGCGGCATGGCGTTTGTCTATGTTCTATTATAGTCTCGGAGACAAGGTACCCGAAGATAAGAAATTAAACATTTATGATAAGGCCGTAAAAATGGGTAAATTGGCGGTAAAGCTAAATGATAAAGGCGTGGAAGGACACTTCTGGCTCGGAGTTGCCTATGGTAAATACGGAGAGACAAAGGGAGTTATGAAAAGTCTTTTTCTTGTAAAGCCGATTAAAAATGAGATGAAAAGGGTTATGGAAATTGATGAAACATATGAATGCGGTGGTGTTTATAGAGTGCTTGGGAGACTTTATTTTAAGGTCCCGGGACTTTTCGGAGGAAGTAAATCAAAATCTCTCAAATATCTTTTAAAAGAAAAAGAGATGTGTCCGAGCAATCCACTGGGAAGATACTATTTAGCTGATACTCTCAGGAAGAAGGGAAAGAAAAAAGAGGCAATAAAAGAGTTAGAATGGATAATTAACCTTAAAAATGTTGATCCGAGATGGGCTCCGGAATTTCCAAATGTTTTAAAAGATGCTAAAAAATTATATAATAAATTAACAAAATAGAGATGAAAAGAGGTATTGTATATATAGCGCTGATTTTTTCTTTGATGAGCCTTTTTCTTTATGGAGAAGAAAACTTTTTAGTAAAAAAGAGTACCTCTTTCATATTTTTAACAATCTCAAACAATAAAATTTCCGTTCAGGAGAATACTAAAAAGAGCACAGAGACCTTTATAGATGAAGATCTGAACAAAAGTTCTTCACTCAAAAATTTTAAGGTTATAAACGGGGAGCTTTTTCTCTATATAAAAGAGAAAGCAGCTCTAAAGATCTATAAACTTTTTGAAGATAGATGGGAAAAGATTGCAGAATTTTCTCCGAAAAATCTTAAAGAAAAAAAATTAAAATCTCACAGAATCGGAGAGTTTCATATTTACAAAAAATTTAAAAATACAATCACCGATGGAAGGACTGTTTATATAGTTCCTGAAGATTTTGTTTCATTTTATCTTTCAAAAAATACCCTTTACATTCTGAAGAAAGAGGAAGGTTATTTTATTGTAAAAAGATTTTTGGTAAGAGACACTTTTCCCTATCCTCCCCTCAATGTTATCCAGAAGTGGGGGCATAATTATTCTCTCTATACTGAAGAGTACTTAAATGAGATAAAATGGTCAAGGAATACTTTAAATACCAGTGTTCAATATTACAATATTTACAGAAAACTAAAAACAGAACCCTATTCAAAATTAAAGAAGATAGCCCACGTGGGTGAGAATGTATACTTTTATTGGGACAGAGGTTTAAAAGTTGAAGATAAAGGGAAGTATGTTTATGGAGTTTCTGTGGTTGATATCACTTTAATAGAGAGTAAGATTTCAACAACCGACGGCAGGTTTGTAACTCCGGCTGAAGGTCCTCTTTATCAATGGATATTTAAAATTAATTGATACAGAATTAAAGAAGGAGAAAGCTATGACTGAAGAGAAAAAAGAGTATCCTTTTTTTCATCCTGCGACAAAATTATACAGATTTACCATTCTTATTTTTGTAAGTCTTCTCACTTTTGGCAGCTATTTTGCCTATGATATTATAGGAGCCATAGCACCCACTCTTGTGAAAGAATTAGGAGCTCAAAGAGGAACCGTCGGTTCCTTTTACACAATGTATAGTATAGCTGCAATTCTTTCGGTTTTTATCGGGGGAGTTTTAATTGATAAGTTAGGAACAAGAAAAGCAAGCATGCTGTTTTCAATACTTGTTTTTATCGGTTCCGCCATAGTTGCTTTTGCCCACAGTATTCCGGTTCTTTTTTTGGGAAGGTTTA
>JALVQI010000158.1 GCA_027031485.1 Candidatus Aminicenantota bacterium
CAACAATTATTTCTCAGGCTCTCTTAAAAAATGAGATTGAGTTGGGGAGGATTGACACAAAAAGAGATTTTACCTATGTAAAGGATACCGTAAAAGGTTTTATGCTTTCCGGGTTATCTCAGGATAGCATAGGTAAAACTATTAATCTTGGGACAGGGGAAACACGGTCTATAGAAGAGATTGTTAAAACAGTTGAAAATATCTTAGGGAAAAAATTAAAGATTAAAGCCTCTGAATACCGCATGAGACCGGGTAAAAGCGAGGTTGAACTTTTACTTGCCTCTTACGAAAAAGCGAAAAATATTTTAGGTTGGTCTCCTTCTTTTTTGTTTGAAGAGGGATTAAGGCTGACAGTTAATTATATAAAAAATAATTTGGATGAATACAATATTTCAAATTATGTGATTTGAGGTCTGAGATGAAAAGGATATTTCTTTTTTACCTGATTTTTTTTAGCTTTGGTTTAATGATTTTGGCAAAAGATTTGACAATTGAAAAGATATTCTCAGGGCAAATTATTCCTGAATCCCCAATGTCCTCCATTTATTGGCTGACTAATTATAAGATAATTTATCTGAAAGAGGATATGAGGACTCACATATCTTCCCTTTATATGATGAATTTAAGAACTTATAAGGAAGAGCTCCTTTTGAATGGAAAAGAGGTTAGCGGGAAAAGAGAACTTACATTTCAACAGAGGGAGATTAACGAAAGGTTTAGAGTTAAAAAGAAGGGAGTTTTAAGTTTTCAGGTTTTCACAGGAAAGAGAAAAATTCTCATTCCTTCCGAAGGTAATATATATATTTTTAATTTGAAAACAAAGAAATTAGACCTGTTTTATTCCGGAAAATCTCCCGCTATTGACCCGAAACTATCACCGGATAATAAATATGTATCCTATGTTAAAGACAATGATTTGTATTTGAAAGAGATAAAAAACGGTAAGGAAATCAGGCTTACAAAGAGAGAAAATAAAAATATAAAAAATGGATTGGGAGAGTTTGTCGCACTTGAAGAGATGGGAAGACCAACAGCTTACTGGTGGTCTCCGGATAGCACAAAAATAGCTTATTTGAAAATTGATGAAACAGAAGTAAAAGAGTATCCTCTACTTTACTATAGAGATGAGAACAGTGCTTATCCTGAACTTTACAGAGAAAAATATCCGGCAGCCGGCACTCCTAATGCAAAGGTTGAAATCAATCTTATCAATATTGATTCAAAGAGGATAAAAACTGTTTTTAAAGAAGATTCTGATTATTACATACCTTCGTTAATCTGGGCAAGGAATAATATTATATTTTTTCAAAAACAGGATAGAAGACAAAAACTGCTTGAGCTTTACTCATACAACATTGATACCGGAGAAACAAAAAAACTTATTGAGGAGAGATCTGATACATGGGTTAACCTATTAGGTTCTCCTGTTGTGTTTTCAAGAGTTAACAGATTTTTCTGGATATCGGAGAGAGATGGTTGGGCTCACCTCTATCTTTATGATTTCAATGGAACTTTGATTAGAAAATTTTTAAATGGAAATTTCGGAATAATATCCCTTTCTAAACACTATGAAAAAATGGGGGTTATTTATTTTTACTCAAACAAGGATAATCCGCTGGAAAAGGCTCTCTACGGCCTTGATTACAGAAAAAATATTGTTTCAAGGATTACAGGGGAAGAAGGTTATCATACGGTATCCTTTTCCCCTAACAACAGACATTATATAGATATTATAACAACAATGAATTATCCTTACAGAGTTTTGTATAAAAAGATTAATGGGGTGGTTTTAAAAACTCTTCAAAAATCTTCAGATATTGTAAAAGATTACAATCTTTCAAAACCCGAAATAATTAAAATAAACACAAAAGATGCGGTGTTATATTCCTATCTATTAAAACCGGGTAATTTTGATCCTAATAAAAAATACCCTTTGATAGTGTATATTTACGGAGGACCACACAGCCAGAATGTTTCTGATAGCTGGAAAGGAGATTTTTACCTTTTTCATCAGCTTCTTACAAAAAAAGGTTTTCTCGTTTATGTACTTGACAATAGAGGCACAGGAAAAAGAGGAAAAAAGTTGGAGGATTGGATTTATGGGAAATTAGGAGAGAAAGAGCTTGAAGATCAGATCGCAGGAATTAATTATTTGATAAAAAGAGGTTTTGTGGATGAAAAGAAAATAGGGATCTGGGGCTGGAGTTACGGAGGATTTATGACCCTTTACTCTCTTTTAAAAAGACCGGATATATTCAGCTGTGGAATCTCTGTGGCACCTGTAACAAACTGGCTCTGTTATGATACTCATTATACGGAAAGGTACCTTGATCTTCCAGAGTTAAATATGAATGGATATATTGAAAGCTCTCCTATCTATTTTGCCGATAAATTAAAATCAAAACTTTTTCTTGTATTCGGACTTTATGATGATAATGTTCATCCGATTAATTCAATAGGATTTATAAAAAAACTTGAGAGCAAGGGAATTAAATTTGATACATTGATTTTTCCTAACAGAGGGCATAGTATTAAGGGTAAAAGCAAGAGAATCTTACTTTTCAATAAAATGCTTGAATTCTGGGAAAGAAATTTGAAAAAGTAGTTTATAAAATATTGTTCTTAGTTGTTTTTAATTAACCCTAAGGGCAATTCAATGTAATAGCTCTGAACCCTGAGCATTGAGCTTCGAGCTGTTCACAAGGAATGTTGTTAATTCCCTATTGCTAATTATTTTTTTCTTGATTTTTTTAATTTAAAAAATGGCGAATCGCAATAAATATCTATAAAGGGGCAATTCATGAATTGCCCCTACGGTTAATTAAATTAAAAAAAGTAACCAACGACAATAAATTAAGTGCTAACAACCCCAATTCACAATTTACCATTCACCATTCACCATTGAGCTCAATGCTTGATGCTCAATGCTCAAAGCTAATAAGAGCCTTTCCCTTTTTCAAAACTTATAGGTTTTTTAAAATTCCACTCCGAACTTATTTTTAAGAGCTAAAACAATTACCAATGTCCACAAAAGATAGTGCCAGAGCCAGTGAAGTTTTGTTCCCAGAAAATTGATTCTATAGGGAGGGTATTTTGTATATATGTACTTTACCTCTGAATTTTCAATGACTTTGTTTTCAGCCGGGTAGAGAAAAACTTCGGGATTTGATACATAGAAGGTTTTTAGCCCCAGAGCTTCGGACTTATTTCCTTTTTTCTTTAATACGGCGAACTTCTTTTTATAGCTTTTTCCATTGATATCAAAGCTCAGAGTAAAAGGCTTGTCATTTTCTATTTTTAACACATAGTCAGCTTCATTCAGGGCATTTACAAAAACAGGGGGAAGCTTTTCTTTTACACTATCAGTTTTTTGAAGTTTGATTTCAGAGCTGTCAAGGTCAAAATCATCTGTAAACCTTACCTTTACAACAGTATCTTCCCCCTTTACAAAAGGTCTGTAACCGTATCTGACCTCCATCTGAGCAAAAACAAAAAAGAGAATGGGTAATATGAATATAATCGGGAAAAAGTTCAGTGTAAAATACTTTAAAGTGTAAAATAAGCTCTTAACAAAAGATAGAAGAAGAACCTTCCAGTGGTCTCTGTATATTCTTATGGCTAAAATATGCCCTTTGATTTTATCCTTGGCATCCTTTATCTTGGTGGGACTTGAAACCGCAGCATAAATTATAAGAACCACTATTGAAGATACAAAACTCAGAAAGAGAATCGCCCAGAATGGGTTTAAAAAAGAGAAAGGATACAGTATATAATCAAAAATTTTAGTGATTAAAAGATTAAATTTTGTCATTTATGAAATATATCCCAATCCTTTTAATTTCTCTATTGCCTCCTCATCTCCACCATCTTTAATTTCCTGAAACTCTTTTTCAATAAGATGATTTATAAGTTCTTCCATGGAGGAGTAACCTCTTATTTCCATTAAAGCTTCCGCTTTTTCAAAAACCTCTTTACTTAGTTTAACCTTTTTTCCAAACATATTAACCTCCTAAATTAAACTTTTCCCTCTCATATCAGAGGGTATGTCAATTCCGAAAAGTTTTAACACAGTGGGAGCGAGGTCCCAGATAACAGGTGTCCTGTTTTTATCCATTTTAATATTTGTAATCAGACTTGCCATGACAAAGTGCGGATCAATACAGTGATCTCCCGCCCACCAATCCATATTGTCTGTGATCGCTTCTTTGCCTATGGTTCCGAGTGCGGACTCATTGTCCACTCGGTAAAGATGATTAAATCCCACAACTATATCCGGCATAACTTCAGGATTATTATGAGCAAATACCTCCTCTGTTATAAAAACTTTTGTGATAGCCTGTACTCCTGTTTTCGGATCTCTATAGGATAATAAAAGCTTTTTTATATCTTCAAGAACAGATCTCTTTTCATCGGGAGAAACTATTCCGTTAGCCTCTCTTCCTTTGAGGTTCAGGTACAGGCCATTTAATCCAATTGCATAGGCTTTGGTTTCATTCCAGTTGGCATCCTCTAAAATTGAAGCGGGAAACTCATTTGTATTAAGTTTTAAAAACCCTCCTTCGTAAAGAATCCTGTTTACATTAACCCTTCTTCTGAAACTATTAAAACCATGGTCGGAAAGAATTATTAATGGGGTCCCTTTAGGTATTGATTTTAATGTTTTCCCTATTATTTTATCAAACTCCAGATATAAAGCTTCCACCTGATCGCCGAACTCTTTCGCCACTTTCGGATGATAAAATGGATGCTCCGGATCTCTCAATGACCATAGCATATGGGAGCCCTGATCAAGGCTTGAAAAATAGAAAAAGAGCAATCCTCTTTTCAGTGAATTAAATCTTGACAGTTCATATTCAAAGATTTTCTTGCTTTCATCAAGAACGGAATTTGCCTGAACAAGAAAGTTTTCCATATTAAAGGTTTCATTACTCAGAGCCTTTGTATCAGCGGGAAGTCCGAGAGTATGGTAAAGCCCGACCTTTTCCACAAGCTCTTTGCTGTAATCTTCGGGGGAACTGATAGGTTGAGCTGGGTCAGCCGGATCTATTGAAGGGGGGGAAATATAGAGTCTGAACTTATCATAAGCATTTAAAAGATAAAATCTTACGATTGCTTTTATGCTTTTTATGTGGGGTATAATGTCAAATTCTATCTCCACCCATTTACTGAAATCTCCCTCTTTAAGATAAAGCTCTTTACCCTGAATATCTATCCTCGCTGTCTTATGATTCCTGTCCCAGTAAACTTTAAATTCCGCTACAGTAGGTTCGGTATCCTCTTTCAATGCATTGGGAGGTCCTTCGATCTCACCTTCAAGCATATTGTTCTCATCAAAGTATGCGTAGGAGACATTTGCTCCCGAATACTCTTTTCTTGCCTCCTCCTCATCGGTTGTGTAAAGAGTATAAGTTCCGTATCCGCCCAAAACATCCGGTGTGCCCATTCCTGATAAAGCTCTTCCGAATCTCATATCAGAGGGAGGATAGTTTGAGGGTATTTTAAATACCGTGGCTTCTATTTCACTGTCCTGAATATAATCCCAGAATGGAGTGGTTTTTCTGTTTAAAATAACATCTCCGCTATCCAGTGGAACTTTATAGCTCCCCAACTTTAGGAATTTTTTAGGTGGGACTGCATCCGCAATTGAGAATTTCGGTATGTAAGTTTCAGGGTCTCTGTGTATGAAATCAAATATTCCGTGCGCTCCGGGATCTCTTCCTGTGGTAAAGCTTGCCCATGCAACCGGACTTGCCGGCGGAGGGGTTGACATCATCTTTGAAAGAGTTCCTTCTGTGTTCAAAAAATTTCTAAGATTGGGCATTTTCCCTTCTCGGACAAGTTTCATTGCAATTCTTGGGTCCATTCCGTCAAATCCTATTATTAAAACCTTATCGTATAACTTTTCTCCTTTTAAAAAGCGGGTAAAAACCGAGGGAAAAGTTAAAAGGAACCCGCTTAATTTTAAAAATTCTCTTCTTTTCATTTTCCTACCTCCAGATCTCTCCCATCAATAAAAGCCGGGATTTTAATCCCGAACAGAGAGAGAACAGACGGAGAAATATCCGCAAGCGTAGGATCCTTTCTGTTGATTTTTCTGTTTGAAAAAAATATTCCCGGAACCGTTTCTGAGGTGAAACAGTGATCTCCGCTCCACAATCTTGTATTATCAACAAAAAGATCACCGCCGACTTCTCCGACGGCAGATTCCCATGAAATTCTATAGCCAATTGCATATCCAACGATAATGTCGGGAGCATTCACAACATAGGCTCCCTTATATATATCTTCTCTTATTGAGACCATATCTATCGCGGTTTTTCCTGTTTCAGGATCCTTCAATCCCTCAAGCTTGCTCTTTATCTCTCTCTTTAATTTTTCCGCCTCTTCTCCCTTTTCAACTATTCCGTATTTTTCTCTCCCCTTAATATTTAAGAAGATCCCGCCAAGGCCTGTCCCGTAAGCCTTTGTTTTGCTCCAATCCACATCCGCAAACCATTTTCCGCTCTCCGTTTTTCCGTCTTTTAATGCAAGATAACCTTCCTTATAAAGCCATGTGTTAACATTAAAACCTCTGTTAAATTTATTGAATCCATGATCAGAAACAATCATAAGGGCATCATTTTTACCTAATTTATCTAATACTTTCCCTACCAATTCATCCATTTTTTTGTAGACAATCGGAATAGCATCAACTATTTCAGGTTTATTTCCGTTTTTAGGTGCTGGGGATTCATCATTCATATATCTCCAGAACATATGCTGAATTCTGTCCGTGGCTTCAAAAACAGATACAAGGAGTCCCTCTTTAACCTTTGAAAATGTATCCCAGAAAATCTTTTCTCTTTCTTCCTGAGCTGTGTATACCTGATCAAGAAAACCTTCCTCCGAAAGCAATCCTTCATTGAGTGCCCAGGTATCTTCCACCATTCCTAATGTTGCAAAGGAACCGAATATTTTTGAAAGATAAACCGAAAAAATTTTCGGATGACTTACATCCATAGCCGGTTTTTCAGGATCAATGTTTATCGGAGAGAGATAGATTTTCAGATAGGGTTTTGTGTCTATTAAAAACCATCTTGCTATTCCCGAAACTTTTATCAATCCGGAACCGAATTCAAGTTTTGTCCATTCGGAAAGTTTTCCTTTTTTAATTATATGTTTCTCTTTTGAAGTTTCAATCTCTATCCTTTCATCATCCAATTTTTTTATTTTCACTGTGGCTTCAAGATTCTTTTTTTCTTTTAGTAACGGATGTTCCGGTCCGGGTATCTTGGCAATAAACTCATTATCATTCGTCTTTTCAAGAATTGTTGAAACTCCGTCTGAAATTGAAAAATCCTCATTCATACTTTTTTCAGAAATATAGGTAAAGCTCCCCTGTGTCCCCCTGAGATCAGGAGTTCCAAGTCCCGAAGTCATATTTCCGTAAAATTTTTCAGGAGGGAAGGTTATCGGAACTCTCAAAACAGAGGAGTAAATCCCATGCTCTCCGGTAATTTTCCAGAAAGCCTTACTCTTTCTCAGCAATTCTATTACAGGTTTTGAAATAGGTATTTTGTATTTCCCGACATTTAAATACTTTTTAGGAGGGGTTATTTCGGTTGATGCCAGTGCAGGGTAATAGGTATTCGGGTCCCTTGTTAAAAAATCAAATATATTGTGTTTTCCCGGATTTACTCCAGTTGCGAATGTTGACCATGCCACAGGGGAAATCGGAGGTTCAGTGCTTCTCAAGGGAGCAAAGGTTCCATCTTTCATCAATTTTTTGAAATTGGGAAGAATGCCTTTATTGATAAGCTTGCCCGTAAGCTTAAAGTCCATTCCGTCAAAACCTAAAATTATAACCCTTTTTACCCTCGCATTTTTAAGGGCTTTGTATCTTTTAAAAAATCTTATTAAGGCTCTTATAGGGAATGTAAGAAAATTGAAAATTGCAACAATAAAAGCTAAAAAGATAAATAAAAAAGATCCAAGAAAAGCAAAACCTGCTCCGGGACCCACATAAGCCTGTAAACTTATTGTTAAACCTAAAATTAAAATAATTATTAATTTAAATCTTTTCATCGCATATTTTACCACTTTCCTCCGTATAAAGCAAAACGAACGAACGACAATTCTGGGGAATTTGAAGTTTTTTCATGATTTGAAAAACATTAAAATTTAAGTTAAATTATTAAATAAGATTTTTTGGAGGGAATGATGAAAAGAGAATTTTCCTATGTAAACACTGTTCACAATCCTGAGCCCGATTATACAAAGCCTCTTTTGGAGTTGACAGAAGAGCAGAAAGCTCAGCTGTATAAAAGGCTTAAATTTATTTACGGGAAAGAGAAAGCGGACGAATATTTACCTGAACTTGAGAGAATTTTAAAGGTTTACTATGCCCATAAACCTGATGAATTAAAGGAAAGAGAAAAAAACTTTATTCCGGAAGAAAGATTTACTCAGAAAGATATAATTTTAATCACATACGGAGATCTCATAATGGGAGATGAGGAAACACCTCTTAAAGCTCTTGAAAAGTTCTGTGATAGTTATCTTGAAGGGGAGATAAGCACAATACATATTTTGCCTTTTTTCCCATATTCGTCTGACAGAGGTTTTTCGGTGATAGATTTTACCACTGTGGATCCGAGACTCGGAACTTGGGATGATATAGAGGAGCTTGAAAAAAAGTATCAGCTAATGTTTGACGGAGTTTTTAATCATGTTTCCTCTAAGAGCAGATGGTTTCAGGAATTTTTGAATGGGAATAAAAGATATCTTGAATATTTCATATCCTTCAAATCTCCCGATGATATTACTCCTGAGCAGAGAAAATTAATTTTCAGACCGAGGACTTCTGATATTCTTTCAAAATATCATTCAATAAACGGACCGGTCTATGTGTGGACGACTTTCTCAAATGATCAGATTGATTTGAACTATAAGAATCCTGAAGTATTAATGAGAGTAATTGAGATTCTTCTCTTTTATGTCAGACATGGAGCAAGCATAATAAGGCTTGACGCTGTCACATATTTATGGGCGGAGCCGGGGACAAGCTGCATACATCTGGATCAAACCCATGAGATTGTGAAACTATTCAGAGATGTTTTTAAGATTGTGGCTCCCTGGGTTGCTCTTATAACAGAGACAAATGTTCCCCATAAGGAAAATATTTCATACTTCGGAAATGGTAATGATGAAGCTCAGATGGTATATAATTTCGCTCTTCCTCCTCTTGTTCTTTATACTTTTTATAAAGAGGATGCGACAGCCATCAGTGATTGGGCTGAAACATTAAAGCTCAAGTCAAAAACAAATACATTTTTTAATTTTCTTGATTCCCATGATGGAATAGGATTGATGGCAGTAAAGGATATCTTACCAGAGGAAGAAATTGACTTAATAATAGAAAGAGCGAAAAAGCACGGAGGTATAATTTCCTACAGAGCTGTTGCAGGAGGAGGGAAAGAACCTTATGAGATAAATATCACATGGTTTAGTGCACTCAATGATGAGAATGATAAAAGTGAAGATATAGCATTTCAGGTAAAAAGATTTGTTGCATCAAGAATCATTGCCCTTGTTCTGGCGGGTGTTCCGGGGATTTATCTTCACAGTATGATAGGAACTCAAAATGATATTCAGGCGGTTTTGGAAACAAAATCAAACAGAGCGATTAACAGAACGGTTGTATCATATGAGGCTATAATGAATGCGCTGAAAGATCCCCTTTCTAAGGTTTCAAGAATAAGCAGGGAGTTCGGAAGATTGGTTAAAATCAGATCCAGAGAGAGAGCTTTTCATCCCAACGGAGAGCAAAAAATAATAAAACTTTCCCCCAAAATTTTCTCTGTTTTAAGAAAATCCCCTGAAGGAGATGAAACAATACTTGCTCTTGTTAATATAAGCAGGGATATATGTAAACTTGAAATCCCCATAAAGGATTTTGGAGGAGAGTATTGGAAAGACCTTGTTAGCGAGATGGAATGGATGGCGGATGAGGATGGAAAAATCTATTTGAAAATAATGCCATACGATGTTGTCTGGCTTAAAGAGATGAAATAAATTTATCTAAGTCCATATATTATTCACAATTCGGATTTTTTCTAAAGTAAAACTTTTATTCTTCCACAGCAGCCTTTTGGGTGTTTATTTTGTAAAAAATCTGTGTGGGAAATTTTGGTTTTCTGTTATAGTAAAGAAGCCCATTTGACTCCTGTTCAATATCATAAAGCTGAGTATAGCAAAAACCTGAAACCTTGGGATTTTTAAGGAGAATTTCTGTAAGTTTTTTATACCTCCTTATAAACTCCTCTTTTGTTTTTGGCTTTTCTCCATATCCCCAGGCTTTTTTATCTTTTGTATTAGGTTTCCAGAAAATCCCCCCATACTCACTTACAAAGATAGGCTGTTTTTTACGGGGAACATTCATTTTACCTAATTTTTTTAATATAAAATTATCCAGATTATTAAGATGTTCCATGAATTTCTCAGGGCTCTGTGTGTAATCATGATAATCATAAATATCGGGTGAGACATAATGAATTCCGCCTGATGTATCAATTATCAACCTTGTAGGGTCCATTAATTTTGTAAATCTAAAAACATCAATTATAAAATCTTTCTCTTTTGGATCTCTCCAGACTTCATTTAAGGGACACCATCCTATTATTGAAGGGCTGTTAAAATCTCTCTCTATAGCTTCTTCCCATTGCTTATAATATATCTGAAAAGCTTTCGGATTGGTTTTATCCAGCCCCCAATCTCCGAACTCTCCCCACAAAAGTAATCCCATCTTATCCGAAAGATATATGAATCTTTTTGAAAAAACTTTCTGGTGAAGTCTCGCACCATTAAAACCCAATTCTTTTGTTAGTTGAATATCCCTCTTTAACTCTTCATCAGACTTTGCTGTGTAAATTCCATCCTGATAATAACCCTGATTTAGAACCATTCTTAAAAATATTGGCTTATCATTTAAATATATTTTCCCATTCTTTGCCTCTATCTTTCTCATTCCAAAGTATGAATTCAGATTATCTATGATTTCCCCCCTTCCATTCTTTATTATAACAATAATTTTGTATAAGTATGGATTGTCGGGTGTCCATAATTCAGGTTTTTTAATTTTTAAGGTACTCATTAAATGCTTGGAAAATTTTAGTTTTTGTTTAATTTTATTCTTACCCTCAATTATGATTTCCATTTTACCGTTTTTTAGAGGTTCTCCAGCAGAAAATAACTCCAGAGTAACTGATTTATTTTCAATATCCGGATAAACTCTTAACTTTTTAATATATGTTTTTCCCACAGCTTCAAGCCAGACTGTCTGCCAGATTCCTGTAACTCTTGTATAATTA
>JALVQI010000159.1 GCA_027031485.1 Candidatus Aminicenantota bacterium
TTTTTAAAGCAAAAAAGAGAAAAAATAGCTGGCTCCCTCAAAAAGATAAATGGAAAGGAGTTTTATCTTTTTTCTGTTTCGGACAAAGATAAAAAGAAGAAGATAAAGAGTGGGAAAATCACACTTTTTAACAAAAAAGGTAAAAAAGAGGGGAAGGGAAGAATTATCTTTTTATTTTCCGGAGAAACTGAATATTTAAAGGAAAAGGTGCTAAAAAATCTGGATAAGCTTTCAGGTTTTTCCACAAAGGAAAGAATCAGTTTTTTAATTGAAATCTCAGACAAGAGAGGAATTTCAGGACAGTTTATCCTTTCCAATTTTAACAGAAAAAAAATAGATATCGTTATCCCGGAGTTTGAACTGACCACCGAAATTCTTATTTTATCATTATATGATTATACTTTTATTAAAAGGGAATACTTACCTATGATATACAACAGAGTTTTACAGGTGATTAGCAGAAGGGAAGTGAAAAACGGTATAAGATTCGGGGTTAAAAAATCAGAACTGAGAAAAAGAGCACAGGTAAAGGACTTAAGACTATTTAATTTTATTCTTAAAAAACTTGAAGCTGATGGGAAAATAGAGTTTTATTCTGACAGATATTTTACAAGAAGAGGGGATATTCTTACGGAGGAGGAGGAAGAAATCATAAAAAAGCTTGAAGAAATATATTCAAAGGAGAAGTTTAATCCTATGGATGAGGACAATCTGGCAAGAGAATTGGGAATAGATAAAATTCTTCTGAAAAAATATCTTGATATTCTTATTGAGAAGAAAAAGATTTTGCCGGTTAAGGGAGGCTTTTTCCTCAATGAAGAATATTTACAGTATCTGATAAGGGAATTGAGAAAGATGAAGGTTCACAAACCAAAGTTCAAGATTAAGGATTTCAGAGAGATAACGGGTTTGAGCAGAAAGTACAGTGTACCGATCTTAGAACTACTTGATTATCTTGAAATAACAAAAAGGGTTGGAGATCAGAGGGAAATTCTTGTGTGAAAATGGAGAGAGTGGAAGATATAATAGCAAAAGTTAAAAAGATTGAGATAAAAACCGTTAAGCTTGTTAATGAGGTTTTCGGCGGAGAATATCATTCGGTTTTTAAAGGACAGGGTATAGAATTTTCCGAAGTAAGGCCCTATCAATACGGAGATGATAGCAGACTTATTGACTGGAAGGTTACCGCGAGACAGAATTATCCTTATATTAAGGTTTTTCAGGAAACAAGGGAACTTAATGTTTTGATTGTTTTTGATGCCTCTTACTCCACCTTCTTTTCAGGTTTGGAGGGGAAAAGAGAGATTGGAGGTGAAATTGCGGGAATCTTAACCTTTTCCGCCTTAAAGAACAATGATAAAACTGGCCTTATTCTGTTTTCGGACGGAGTTGAAAAATATATCCCTTTAAACAAAGGGAAAAAGCATTCCTTAAACATTGTAAGACAGATTCTTTCATACAGAGCCCGGAGAAAAGGAACTAATTTTTCAAAAACCCTTGAGGAAATAAATTCATTTTTAAAGAGAAAAACAATAATCTTCATAATATCCGATTTTCTTTTTGATGAAGAGGATAAATTTGAAAAGGCTTTGAAAATACTTTCAAAAAAGCATGATGTTGTCGGGATAAAGATTATTGATGATTTTGAGAGATTGTCGGATACTGTAGGAATTATGCCATTTCAGGATCTGGAAACAGGTGAAATTGTTTATGTGGGGAAAAAAGCTGCCGAAAAGATTGGAAAAAAGATAAAAGATTTTGATAAATATTTAAAGGAGATTTTTCTTTTTTCAAAAGCTGATCTTTTAGAGATTTCAACCGGTGAGGATTATTTCCCCAAACTTCTGAAATTTTTTAAGCTAAGGGAGAGAAGAAAACTAAGATGAAAAAGAGCATAATTTTGTATTTCATACTCTTTTTAATCACTCCGATTTTTTCAGCCGAAGTTTTAAGCAATAAGATTATAAACACAAGAAAATATTTTACTGTTGGCGATATAGTTAAAGTTAAAGTAAAAATCCGATTAAAAAAAGGGGAAAAACTTAAATCCGTGGAAGATAGCAATACCGATGGTATCGATATAATAAAAAAAGATATTAAAAAAGGAAAAGAGCTGATAATTTTAAGGGAGTATCAGCTTTTTTCCCTTGACATTAAAAAGCTTCCCGATATAACCCTGAATCTTAAAGATGAAAAAGGAAAAGATTATACTCTCAATGTAAAGGGAAGGGATATAAGAATAAAAGAGATAGCCAGAGACAATAAACCCGAGGATATAATTCCTCCGCAAAAAGGTCTTAATACGAACTGGTCTCCTCTTCCTCTGATTTTGACCGTAATTTTTGCAATACTGTTTATAGGGCTTATCTATTTTCTTATAAAAAAACTCAAAAAGAGGAAAAAGAAGGAGGAAGAACCGAAAATATGGGAAAAGGAGATAGATCCCATTGAATTTTTTGAAAATGAACTTAAAAGGATAAAAGATTTGAAATATGCGGAAAAGGGCAAATTAAAAGAGTTTTATTATGATATTACCGAAGTTTTAAGGAAATTTTTCTCCGTTTACTATAAAAAGAATTATATTGATAAGACTACATATGAATTTAAAAGGGATTTTAAAGAAAAAATTCAGGATGATTTGAGAGAAAGACTTTTTTCATTCCTTGAATTTTCAGATACTGTAAAATTCGCAAAATTCAATCCGACAGAGGAAAACATAAGGCAAGCGATTTATTTTGCGGAAGAAATTCTAAACTATTATAAAAAGATAGAAGAAAGCACAGATAAGCCTGAAAATGTCAATCTATGATTGGTTTGTAATTTTCGGATATATTCTTATTGTAGTGGGTATCAGCTTTTTTGTCGGTAAAAAACAGAAGAATCAGGAAGATTATTATATAGCAGGCAAAAGTATGAAATTCTGGCAGGTAGGCTCTTCCCTTGTGGCAAATCAGGTCAGTGCAATAAGCCTTGTGGGTGTTCCCGCTTTTATCGCAGTGAAAAAAGCCGGAGGGCTAAAGTGGCTACAGTATGAGTTTGCAGTCCCCCTTTCAATGATTTTTATAATAATCTTTCTTGTTCCTGTTTACAGGCATTCTGCAAGAATCAGTATTTATGAATATCTTGAAAAAAGATTCGGTAAAACCATACGCTCTCTTTTAAGCTTTGTTTTTCTGCTTTCACGCTCACTTGCCTCAGGTGTTGCTCTTCTGGCAACATCCTATGTGACAGCTGTCGCTCTGAGCCTTGATATTAAAACCACTATTATAATCATTGCCCTGATATCACTTATCTATACTGCTATCGGAGGGATAAAGGCTGATATTTATTCTGATATAATTCAATTAATAATACTCTGGATATCTTCAATTGTTTCAATAATTATTCTTTATAAACTCATAGGCGGGGATTTTTCAACTCTTGCCTCTCTTTCTCCCGAAAGGTTAAAAATTTTTCATATAAAGGAGACAGGATTCGGAGACGGAGAAAACTTTGGCTTTTTGCCAATGCTTGTCGGAAGCTTTTTTCTCTATATTTCTTACTATGGCTGCGATCAGAGTCAGGCTCAGAGAATTTTAACGACAGAGGATGATAAAGAGGCCCAAAAAGCACTTGTCTTTAACTCTCTTTTAAGATTTCCCCTTGTATTAACATATTCCGCTGTCGGAGTGTTATTTCTTATTTTCATTTCAAATAACAGCAATTTTAGCTCTAAATTATCATCACTCCCACCCGATTATGCTATGCCGATATTTTTTAAAACATTTTTTCCGGCAGGTCTTTTGGGAGTTGTTGTGGCGGGGATTTTCGCTGCCTCAATGTCAAGTCTTGACTCTGCAATAAATTCATTGAGTGCTGCAACATGGGAAGATTTTCTGATAAAAGCTTTTCCCGCTCTTTCTCAAATAAAGGATAAAAAGAAAATCTTAGCTTCCCGTTTAATAACTGTATTCTGGGGAATCTTTACAACATATTTTGCCATATTAATTGCCAATAGCTCTGAAACTGTTGTTGAGATAGTCAATAAGATAGGCTCTGCTTTTTATGGCCCCATAGCAGCTGTCTTTTTCATAGGCATATTCACAAAAGCAAAGGAGAGGGATGTTATAGCAGCTTTCTTTCTTGCATTATTCTTTAATGTATATATATGGCTTTTTATGCCTCAGATATCGTGGCTCTGGTGGAATTTTATCGGATTCTTTATTCCCTTTGTTTTCATATTTATTGTTTCTCTTATTAGAAAAGAGAAATTTTTTGAGAAAAGCAATAGAAAAAAATTCGGATTTAGCACAGGTATGGTTTATTTGCTCTTCGGATGGTTTTTAATAATTATTTTCCTATCCATTTTAATTGAAAAACTCCTGTAAGTAAGGATTTGCATTGACTTATAGGCTTTAAAAGAGTAAACTAAAAGATGAAAAATAAAGATTTTGATATTCTTGAAATTTCGGAAAAGGATATTTTTAATCAGCTTCAATATTCGGAAGGCTCCTCTTTATTCCTTAATAAATACACTCTTAAGGAAATGTTTCTTTTCATAGAAAAGTTAGGCCTTGTTAAAAAAGCCAATAAGCTTGGCTTTAAAGAGTTGAAGATTGACCTTGAATCTTCCGATGTCGCACTTCAAAGATTGACTATCTATGATAAGTTTAAAAACAAGGATCACCTTATTGTTGACCTTCTTATTAAGATTGAAAACTTTGTTCCTTCCGATGAGATGAAAACCTTCTTTGGGGATGAAAGATTAAAATTTCTTACTATAGAGTGGTTGACATTACAGAATCCGAAGGCGAAATTCACGGATGAAAGAAAGCGATTACCGGGGCAGAGGCATCCGGGGCTGGGAATTAAAAAAGAACTTTATATCCTGTTCAGAACGCTTGCAAGAGATCTTGATGTTGACGGTATTCAGGCAAAACCTCAGTTTTTTCATAATGCAATGATGTATAAGGATTATTTTAAATTTCTTCATCCGGATAGGGAAGGTGAGTTCAGAGCGGTTTACGAGAAATTCATAGAAGAGCTCGGTTTTGTAAATCTTGCTTGGGCTGTTTATGAAAACTGCATAAGGTACGGACTTTTTAGCAAAACATATATGTGGAAATGCGATTCTCAGATCTTCCCGAGAAAAAGAAGAGTTCTGGAATATTTTGAAAGTGAAGATTATAAAAAAAGAGTGGAAGAATCCAGGAAAAAGTGGATGAAAGTTTTGAAATACAAAAAGAGTTGTTTGGCTAAAATAGATATTTGATATATGGAAGATTATAAACGGATTATAGAAAATTTTAAAAATTTGAAAATACTTGTAATAGGAGACCTTGTTCTTGATAAGTATATCTATGCCACAACATCAAGGGTTTCAAGGGAAGCTCCTGTTCTTGTGCTTGAAGAGGAGAGCATAGACTACAAATTAGGAGGAGGGGGAAATACAGTAAGAAATTTTAAGGCTCTCAATGTAAATGTGGACATTTTATCTGTTATCGGAGATGATCCGGAGGGAGAAAAGATAAAGGAGCTTTTAAAAGATAGCGGTATCTCTGATTCTCTTATTATAAAAAATAAAAATTTTAAAACACCTTTAAAAACAAGGGTGTTGGCAGGAGAGACAAACACAAGAAAACAGCAGGTATTCAGGTTGGATAGAGGTGGCAAATTAAAAAAACATAATTCTCTCTTTTATAATACTTTAAAAGATATTTCAAAAAATTATGATGCCCTGATTTTTTCAGATTATGGCTATGGAATAAGTTCATATAAAGTTTTAAAATCTTTAAAAAGGGAGTTAAAAAATCTTCCGCCGATTTTTGTGGATTCAAGATTTGAATTATTCAGATTCAAAGGGATAACCTCTGCGACTCCGAACATAACAGAGGCCTATGAGGCAGCTGATTTGAAGATTAAAAACGGAAATTTAAAAAAGGTGGGTAAAAAACTTCTCTCTTTAACTGAGGCTGAGGCAATTCTCATAACTTTAGGCTCGGAGGGAATGTATCTGATTGATAGAGGTTTAAAAGAGTGTGAAATACCTATCTTCGGAGACAAAAACATAGTTGATGTTACGGGAGCCGGGGATACGGTTATTTCCGTTTTTTCATCAACATGGTTGAATGGTAAGGATTTTTTCAAAGCGGCAGTTCTTTCAAATGTTGCCGGTGCATTAAGTGTTATGAAAGCGGGAGCATCAACAATAAACCAACAGGAGCTTTTGGATGGAGTTGAAAAGTTCAAAGATATTATCACTTCACTCTTTAAAAAATATAGTTAGAAAATTAAAGGAAAAGGGAAAAATAATAGTCCTGACAAACGGAGCTTTTGATCTGCTTCACTATGGCCATATCAATTATCTTAAAGAAGCAAAGGAGAACGGAGATATTTTAATTGTTGCGGTAAACAGTGATAATTCCGTAAGGAGATTAAAGGGTGAGGGCAGACCTATAATTGATGAAAAAGGAAGAGCATATCTTGTGGCTTCCCTGAAAGTTGTTGATTATGTCATTATTTTTGAAGAGGATAATGTTAAAAGGATTCTTTCAGAGCTAATGCCTCATCTTCATATAAAAGGACCGGATTACAGTGTGGAGACAGTGGCAGAGAGTAAATTTTCTTCATCCCTTGGAATTGAGACAAGGATTGTGGGAAAATCCAAAGAGCAATCAACAACGGATATTATTAAAAGAGTAAGGGTATTATATGGATAGAATAGTCATAGTTAAATTAAGTTCTCTGGGGGATATAATTCACACTCTCCCCGCATTTAAAGTATTGAGGGAGAATTATCCTGAATCAGAGATTCTTTGGATAGTTGAAAAAGGAGGAAAAGCTATTCTTGAAATGGTTGAGGGTATAGATAAAATATATACTATTGATACAAAGGAGTTAAGAAGAGGTAAACACATAGTTAGAAATATTTCGGATATAAAGAGATTGAAAAAAATCAAAGCCGATATTCTCTTTGATTTTCAGGGAACAATGAAATCCTCTGTGGTTACATCTCTTGTGAAAGCTCAAAGAAAGATAGGTTTTTCAAGGAAAAATTTAAAAGAAAAAGCAGCCCGATTTTTTTACAATGAATCTCCTCCATATTTTGAGGAAACCGAGCACATTATCAAAAAAAACCTGCATCTTTTATCTGTTCTTGACATAAAAACCGATAGGATAAGTTTTCCCGAATTCAAATTTACCAAAAAGCTTGAAAATTCCGTAAAGGAAAAATTAAAAGAATTTGATACGGATAAAGCCATAATATTAAACATCGGAGGAAGCTGGGAGACAAAGAGGCTTGAAAGAGAAAAGTGGGTTGAAATAGCCAGAATTCTTATAGAAAAAGGATACTTTCCCCTTATCCTCTGGGGAAATGAGTTTGAAAAAAAGGAAGCTGCAAAAATAGCCGTAGAGTCTGATGCCTATCTATCCCCTCAATTTGATTTAAAAGAGCTTTTCCCTTTGATAAAAAGCTCTCTGCTTTTAATCAGCGGAGATACGCTTCCCCTTCACATTGCAGAGGCTTTGGATACTCCCACAGTAAGTTTTTTCGGGCCTACCCTTCCGTCAAGAAATGGCCCCATAAACCCCAACTCTCAGGTTATCTTTCACAAGCTAAAGTGTTCCGGCTGTTTTAAAAGAGAGTGCTCAAGCCCTTTATGTATAAAAAAGATAAAACCTTCGGAGATTATTGAAAAGGTGGAAAAGGTTTTGAAGATAGTAAAAAAATCTTAAATGGTTATCTATTAAAAAGTAATAATTTTCATAGTGTCCAGATGAGTGGTTTAAGTTATTCTTAATTATTTTTTATCAGGAAATTGAAAGGATGAAATTCACCTCTGTTTCTGTTTTATTTCATCCTCCGGTGAGTGAACATCTTTATTTCCCAAACTAAATATTATTTAATTTTAAAAAGCTCTATACTTCCTTCTCCCCCTCTCCCTTTGAAATCTTTAATACTTAAAAAGATTTTGTCTGAGACAATTTCCTCTTTTGATGAATCAATAATTATCTCTCTTTTAAAATATTTGATTTTGAATTTTCCCCACACCTTAACATCAGGAAAAGATTCTCCTTTTAAAAAGATATTCCCATCTTTAATCTCTCTTTCAAAATTCATATGAAACAATCTTTTCTGTCTTAGGTGAACAAATCTCTTTACAGCCGGGACAGCATAATATAGAACTTCATTTAAACATTTGTTTAGATTAATATTTAGAACTCTGTAATGTGATTTTCCCCCATTTTCAAATTCTCTGAACCTTATATTGAAAAAACATAAAGATGCTTTCAGCATGTTATAGGAAGGTATGCCAAATTTTGATTTTGCCGGCCATGCATAGTAAAGTTCTATTCCATTGTATATGCTATCCTCCGGAATATTCCCCTTTTTTTCTCTAAAGAAATGAAAAACATCCTTTCCGACCCTTTTAAATAAAAAAGGAAGAGCTTTTTTTTTCTCCGGAGGAATATTTTTGCAAAAAATCGGGTAATTTTTACAAATCTCTTTTAATTTTTTATTTCCGAATTTGACACCCTCTTTAACACTCTTAGCTCCGACTCTTGCATGGATTTCCTTGGGGATAAAATCAATTGTCTGAACATAGTAAACAGGAGAGCCTATTTTTAAGAAATTGAACACCTTTCCGGTAGCTTTATTCTCAGTCTGCAACACAAGATCAGCACCAACTTCCGCATAGGCTCTGTAAGGAATTATAAAAATTAGTGTCCCCCATGAACTTGCGTAAAAATTCATTCTAAGTCTGTAAACCTCTTCGGAAAACAGTAAGAAACTAAGATTTGCGATTATTAAAAACCCAGCTATTAAAAAGCTCTTTTTTTTCTTCTTCAAGCAAACTCCCTTTATTAATATATCCGGATGAAATTCTCTGTCTTATGGCTTCATATAAAATTATTCCAACTGAAACGGAAATATTAAAACTTTTTACCATTCCTCTCATAGGAATAAATATGTTTTCATCACTCTCTTTCAACATTCTTTCTGAAAGCCCCTCTTTTTCATTGCCAAAGGCTATTGCCACAGGTTGAGAAAAGTCTATATCACTAACAGGAACTGCCTGAGCTTTCAGATGAGTGGTAAAAAGTTTCAAATTATTTCTTTTTAATTCCTCAATGCATTCCTTTATAGAAAAAAACTCCTTTATTGTAATCCACTTCTCTGCTCCCGTTGAAATCGCAGTATTAATTGGAAATGGTTCCTGTAAAGTGTTAATTATATAGAGATTCTGGATACCCATTAAATCCATTGTTCTGATAATTGCATTTGCATTATGGGTGTTTCTTATATTCTCAAGGACTATGACAAGATCTCTCTGTCTTTGTGCCAGAACAGTGTTGATTCTTTTTATTCTTTCCTCTGTTGCCATTCAAAATTTTATATCAATTCTTCTTTGATATCAATCTCTCTCTTGTTTAGAATTATTTTTTTGTTTGCATAGCAATAAAGACATGGGTAAGGGCAGTTCAATGAATAGCTTCCTATATCCTTTGATTGGGAGCAGCCACATTCTTTTCTCTGCCCTCTGTCCTTTTTGTGTTCTATCTTCCATCCCAAAGGATGTATCTCGGATAGATATTCTGCATCAATACATCTTGATTTTTCAACTCCGTCTAAAATTGTCAAAAAATCCTGTGAACATGAGTATAATTTTGCGGAACTGTTCTTTAGCTTATTTACAAGTTTTCTGGCAAGAGATATTTTTTCATTTTCGGGAGGATCTATGTACTCGATTCCCGCTTTTTTAAAACGCTTGATAACAGTTGGATAGAATTGAACAAAACTGAAAATTATTCTTTTTATGTTAAATTTTTCCGAAAACTCTACAATTTGTGGGAAAAAATCAAAGTTTGTCTTCACTTTCTCCTCTTTTTTATAAAAGAGAATCGGATCAAACCTGAGACTTATTCTTTCACTACCAAAAAGATCAACCAATTTTTTTAACTGATTAAGAGCTTTTAAAGGTTCCGGGATAGCGGGCTCTATTTCAGTCCCTCCGAAACCCGTAACTGTAAAATGAAGATAAACCTGAGAATACTTTTTCAAAAGGGTTAAGAGATTATAGTGATTCTTAATGAGAGGTTGAAAATTTTTGGACCATAATACAATTGTGTGAACCTTTTCCGGATTTAAATCAACCTCATATTTAAATCCGAAAGGACCCTGAACAGCAGCTTTTTCTCTCTTTAAAATATTTGAAAAATATCTACCATGGAAAGCTATTAAATCAGTTCTTCTTGAGGCTGAAATAATCAGCAATTATTTTGTCTTAACTGGCATTAAGTTAACCAGATAGATCTGAACTCCTAATTCTCTGTCATCTTTTCCTTTACCTACTTTGGTAGGAACAAAGGTTTTATCTGTGGAAATATATATTTTAAATTCATCCTCTTGACCAAGTATTTTTTTATCAAGAAGATATTTTCTTTTGAATTTTCCTTCTTTGGGGATAAAAGTTTCAAGTTCCTTGTCATTTATTTTTATTGTTACCTTTTGATCCGGATAAACCCCTTTATCAACTCCGCCATATATGTAAAGATAGAGGGGTTGTCCAACATTATCAGCAATTATGGATGCCTTTTTAGCTGTCCATCTCCAGCTATCATAAATCCCATAACCGAATTTTTCTTCAGGATACCAGCCTTCAGCATAAGTTAATTCAGGATATTCGGCAGGTCTTAATTCAAAATCAAGTTTTTTCTGATATAGAACTATTTTTGAATTCTTAACCTTTGGATTCCATATTCCTACGGTAAAAGTAATAGTTTCTTTACCTGTTGATTCAAGATCAAAATCATCAATAAAGTCCGGGATATATATATCCTTGTGTGTATAACTGAGCTCCTTCCCGGGTTTCCAGTTTTCAATATTCCAAGGAAAATCATGGTCATCCTGCAAAAGCATCATCTTTTTGCTATCTCGCCAGAAATGTACAAAAACTTTGTAATCCGGATTGTATTGAATTAGATGTTTTTTAAGATACCAATGATAAGTTATATCTGTAAAAGTATCACTATAATGAGGAGTGCTAAAATCTACAGTAAGATATATACTATCAGTTTTTTTTGTTTTATTACATGAAAATAAAAAAAAGAATGCTACTATGATTATTAAAAAATGAATGAAAGTTTTCTTCATAAAAACCTCCTCCTATTTATTGAAATATTATAACTCAAATAAATAAGCATTTCAATAAAACTCCCATAACCCTAAAAATCGGATAAGGAAAGCAAGACAGTAAAAAACAGTGATTTTTAATAAATTTATTCTAAAAATTCTCTGTTTTGAAAATTTTTTTCAGTAAAAGAGAAAAAAATCTGGAGAAATTCTCTTT
>JALVQI010000160.1 GCA_027031485.1 Candidatus Aminicenantota bacterium
AAATTTTTGTCTGTTTCAAATGAATCATCGGTTTCCTCAACTTCAGAGATATAAGATATTCATAAATTATACGAGACTTTTAATCGTTAACTATGAAAAAGCTTAATGAAAGGTGGTTGACAAGCTTTTTTTTGTTTGCTAATTTTACAGTGAAGGAGGTTTAAAATGGATTATTTAAAACCGAATAAAGATTTATACGGTCTTCCGTGGACTTTTGATGAGTTTAATGGAATGCCTTACAGGTTGTTGGGAGATTCAGGATTGAGGGTTTCAAATATTGGTTTGGGCACATGGAAGATCGGCTATCCTGAAACCGGGGATGGTTCCAGGGTTAACGAAAAGACGGCTTTCAAAATTTTTGACAGAGCTGTTGAATTGGGAGTGACATTCTGGGATACTGCAAACAGATACAATGCTTCCTCCGGAAACTCCGAAAGAATAATCGGTAAATGGTTTAAAGAAAATCCGGAGCAGAGAAGAAATATAGTTCTTGCGACAAAACTATTCGGCAGTATGGACGGGAAAACACCGAATCATAGCAGACTTTCAAGACTGAATATATTGGAATCGGTTTATGCATCTCTTGAGAGATTGCAAACAGATTATATTGATTTATTATATTTTCATTCCTATGATTCAGAAACACCTCCGGATGAAAGCCTGGCCGCAGTGGAAGATCTCATAAGAGGGGATATGGTCAGATACTTTGCTGTTTCAAATTTCACCAAGGACCAGCTTCAGATGTATAAAAAAATAGAAAATGTCAGGACTAAAGTGTTAGCTGTTCAAAATCAGTTTGATATTCTCAACGGAGAAAATCCTGAATATTCTGGAGTTCTGGATTTTTGTGCAAAAAGTAATATATCTTTTATAGCATGGAGCCCCCTTGCAAGAGGTCTTCTGACAGAAAAGTATCTGGATTCCTCAAAAGTTGGTCCCGGATACAGACTCTTTGATGAAGGAGAGTGGGGAAAGATTAATAAAAGAAGGGTTTTTAAGATTTTGAAAGAATTAAAATCCGTTTCGGAAAGGCTTGGATTAGAGTTAAATCAACTTGTTTTAGCCTATATGCTTACGATTCCGGGTATGGGACCGGTAATACCCTCTGCATCCACTGTCAAACAGCTGGAGTCAAATGCAAAGGCAGGGAAAGTCGAGCTTTCCGAAAGGGATATTATAAGAATAAGGAAAATAGTAAAAATTTAATATTCTATGTGCATATAGCGATGGGGTGGAAATCTGACATCTTTTTTTAACACAAATAAAAGAAGAATACCTCCTAAAAAACCGCCTATGTGCGCCCACCATGCAATAGGACTTCCCTCGGCTCCCATAAGGGAAAGGGTTCCGGAAAAAAACTGCAGGAAGAACCAGAACATTATATAAAAAAATGCCGGGATGTAAACGATAATGGGAAAGATAAAGAAGATAAATAAAGTCTTTATCCTCGCGAAGGGAAACAGTACTGCATAAGCTCCCATAACTCCGGCTATGGCTCCCGATGCTCCGATAGATGGCATTGTTGATGTATAATTAAAGGCAGAGTGGATAAATCCTGCGATTAGTCCGGAACCTAAGTAAAAAATTAAGTATTTGAAATGGCCCAATTTATCCTCAACATTATCTCCGAAAATAAATAGTGCCCACATATTAAAAATTATATGCAACCATCCGCCGTGAAGAAACATTGAAGTAAAGAATGTTGTAAATGGTGAGGTTGAAAATTCGTATTTTGCAGAAAACGATGGGAAAAAGATTCTTGCCGGAACTATTCCGTATTCATATAAAAATTTTGTAAGCTGTTGTTGATTTAATGTAAGTTCAAATAAAAATATCAGAGCATTTATAACAATTATTGTGTAATTGACATAGGGAACTGATTCGGAAGGGTTTTCATCACTTATTGGGAACAAAATTTCTCCTAAATTTCATTGGGGGGCTTAAAATCAATAAGATCATTGACAGATAAACCGTAAAATATTTTCGCCACCTCATATATGCTCATTCTTGCTTCAAAAGCTATCTCTTTAATACTCTTTTTCCCGTCGATTTTGGAAAGTACGAACCATTCCTTTGTATTTAATGTGATTCTTCTCTGATTTTCAGGGTCAACATCTTTAAAATAAGGTATGACCTTTTCCGAGGAAATTCTTTTTCTTATAAGCTCCCATTCGTCCATAATTCTTACGGCTTCCATAAGTATGGTGGCAAAGGGTCTTTTAATGGAAATTTTTTCAGGTTTTTTGTCAATTTCAAAGGAAAAATCCCCCTCTTTCCATGAAGCAAGTCTGTAGATAGCACTTTCTCCCGTAAGATTTTCACTTTCAAGTTCAGCGTGTACTAACTTACCATTTGAGAAATAGATATAACCTGTTTCATTGTCTCTGACGAGCTTTATTCTTCCTGTTTTGCCCATATTTCCGATAAGCTGGATTATATCGGCAAGACTGATTTCTGTTAATGAACCGCTCAACGCCATCTTGCACCTCTTTTTATCTTACATTCTTTTAATGAAAACTTTTTCATTTTTTATATTTTAATATATCCCCCAATGATATAATTGTCTTTCCGTCGGTGATTATTGTTTGAACTGTGGGCGCAAGTTTTTGCACATATTCGTACTGGATAAGAGCGGGGTTGCTTGCAAGAGCAGCTCCCTTTACTCTTAGAGCTTTTGCCTCTCCCTCAGCCTCAATTACCTTTTTCTCGGCCTCTATTTTTGCCGCCTGTTTTAAGTATTCCATTCTTTTAGCTTCCTGTTGAGCAATCTGTTTTCTTTCGATAGCTTTTTGAAAATCCGCACTGAATCTAACATCTCTTAATAAAACTTCATCTAAAATTATATAGTTGGCTTTGAAAATTTTTAAGAGCTTTTTGTAGATTTCATCCTGTATAATTTCTCTTTTCCCGGAGTAAACATCAATCACAGGATATTTGGAAATTGTTAATCTTGCGAAACTTCTTATCTGAGGTCTTATTACCTTTGTCGCAAAATCCATACCTATTTCTTTGTGTAGATTAATCAATTTATTTACATCCGGATGGTACCTAACGGTTAAATCAAGGTATACGACCTGTCCGTCGGATGTTAGTGCTTTAAGGCTATCATCACCTTTTATCTCTCCTTCCCACTGAGTTTGACTCATTGTATATGTTTGAATTTTAATATCATATCTATAAGCAGATTCAACAAAAGGTATTAAAATATAAAAACCCGGATTTGCAGCAAGTCTCATATGCCCCGTAACTTTATTAAAGATAACGGCTGCCTCACCGGGAGAGAGAACAATATTTGAATTAAAAATAATAAGTGCGGCTAAAACAACTATTATTATTGTAATTACAGCTCCACCCTGTTTTTTCATTTGAAAATTACCTCCTTTTTTTATCATATCAATTACATTATTACTCATCTTCAAATTATAGCAGAAGAACACCATATTTTAAAGATTTTTGTGGGTTAAAAATATTTTTCATAGTTGACATAATTTGTTATAAAAAATAAAATTCATCTGAAGGTTACTATTATGACGGATTTTTTTAGTGAAAGAGCGAAAATTTATGAAGGGAGAATAAGGGAAATATTTGATTTCAATTTAAATCTTCTCGGAACTTATGTAAAAGATGTTAAAGAGCTTTCGGATATATTTTTAAGGAAGAAAATCAGTCCTGAATACTTTTACACAAAAGAATATTTAAGGGCATACTCATTTTTTTATTTCCACCAGAACTATTATAAAACAGTTTATCTTTTGTCTCTTTTAAAAGAAGACCTTGAAAATAGGAAAAGAATAGTCGCTGTTGATTTTGGAGGAGGCCCCGGAAACTCCACTCTGGCAATGAGAGATTTTTTCGAAAATTTGAATATTGACTACAAAATTTACTATATCGACAGGCAAAATGTATCATACGAATTATTAAAAAAAATAGATAATGATTCCAAAATTGTAAAAACAGACTCTCTTGATATCGGAGAATCCGCTGACCTTTTTCTTTTCTCCTATACACTCAAAGAGGTGGGAGGAAATATCAGAAGAATATTGTCAAAATTTTTAAACTCTGCCTCAGAAAATTCATTTTTTGTTTTTGTTGATGCCCCCGATCCTCTGGTTCTTAAAAGTATTGAGGATATCAGAAAGCAGATGAAAAAATCAGAATTTTTATCAATATTTCCCTGCCCTCCATTATCTTCGTGCCCCGTATTAAAACTCAAAAAGGATAAGGAGAGAACCTGTTTTTCTCAATTGAGCTGGGAGATTCCCGATATAGTATCCGAAATAAACAGCAAACTTTTTTTCAGAATCAAATATTTAAAATTTTCGTCCCTTATTCTCTCAAACAAATACGGAAAAGAGGATTATCTCTTCTCAATCTCCCCCTATATTAAGGAAAAAGGAAAAGGCCGTGTCTACTTCTGCTCTGAAAAGGGTAGAGTGGAAGCTGTTCTGATGAAAAAATTTGAAAATGAGAATAACAGACTATTTCGTAATATTTTAAGGGGAAAGACTGTTAAAATCGAAGGAGCTGCATTTGAAAAAGGTATTTTAAAATTAAAAAATAATTCAAAAGTGAGCTTTGTGGAAAAAATCTTTACCGGGAAAGAGAATATTTGATTTATCCGTAAAGAATACTCCGAAAGTTAATGTTATTCGTAAATGTCGGATTGAGAATCTGGATGTATTCTGTAGGGGCAATTCATGAATTGCCCTCTGACACTTTCTTTCCAGGGGGTAATGAAAATTTGCATCAATTAAAGATTAACGTAAGAAGAAACCTTTACCAGAGAGACAATAATCTTAAAAGATAGTGCGGGATACCTTTACATCTTTTAATAATAGTGATATAAAAATAAATAAAGGGGATTTGATGAGGATTAAATTTTTGTTTGAAAGTGAGAAAGGGAAAATAGTTCTTCCGATAAATTATCAGAGAACACTCCAATCATTCATTTACAAAAACATTTCTCCCCGGCTTGCCAAATTCCTTCATGAAAAAGGTTTTCAATATGAAAAGAGAAATTTTAAGCTTTTTACATTTTCAAGGCTTTTCGGAAGATACAGAATTGACAGAGATAAAAAAAAGATTGAGTTTAAAACTCCCGTATCATTTTACTTTTCAACGGTTTATCCTATAATAGCCGAAAGCTTTACGGAAAATCTTGTTAGAATGGATGATTTGAAACTTGCAAGGAGTAAAATCCTTTTATCCTCGGTAGAGGTTTTTATGAAAAGGATAGTTAAAAATAAAGTTACAATTAAAATCTTATCTCCCGTAGTTGTTTACAGTACTCTTAAAAAGGGAGATGGTAGTAAAAAGACATATTATTATTCCCCTTTTGAGCCTGAGTTTTCGGAACTCATACGAAAAAACATAGTAAAAAAATATATCGCTTATTATAAGAAAAAGCCGCTAACGGATAATTTCAGAATTAATCCTTTGAAAGTTAAGGAAAAGAGAAATCTTGTAATAACATATTATAAGAATACGGTTATCAAAGGCTGGACAGGAATTTATGAACTTGAAAGCTCGCCTGAACTTCTTGAATTTTCATACTGCACCGGAATAGGCTCAAAAAACTCCCAGGGATTCGGGATGTGGGAGGTTATAATGGTGAATTGTGAATCGTGAATTGTGAATGGGAGTTATTGGTATTTAACTATCGGTGTTGTATTTCATTGTGAATAGTGATTGGGAATTGTCGGAGCGAAAGCGGAGATCCAGTACTTTCCAACGGTAAATGTAAAAATGTTTCGAATAAAAAATAATGTGAGAAGAAATCTTCACCAGAAAACCTCTAATCCTAAAAGATAGTGCTGGATTATTCAAAAACACAAAATATTATGCTATTATTTTATTATGAATAAAAAGCTAAAGAATTTGCCTATAGGTATAAGTGATTTTGAAAGGATAATAAATGAAGGATATCTTTATATTGATAAGACAGAGAGAATTTACGAACTTATTTCAGGAGGAATGTATTATTTTCTCTCAAGACCACGAAGGTTCGGAAAATCACTTTTAGTTTCAACACTTTATAATATATTCAGAGGGAAAAAGGAATTATTTAAGGGATTGTACATTTATGATAGTGATTATGAATGGGAAGAGTATCCGATTATTAGATTGGATTTTAATGGTATATCAAATACAAATCCTGAAATGCTAAATGATGACATAAGAATTGCACTTAACAGGATATTAAAGCAAGAAGAAATAGAACCTGTATTAAATAATAGTTCAATGCAGACATTTTTTACTGAAGTAATAATCAGGATATATGAAAAATTTAAAAAGAGTATAGTATTTTTAGTTGATGAATATGATAAACCTATAATAAGTCATATAGGGAAGGGTAAAGAGGAGTTAAAGATAGCTGATAAGAACAGGGAATTATTAAAGGATTTTTACGGAGTATTAAAGGAAATTGATGTTGTAACCAAGACGAGGTTTGTATTTATAACAGGAATAACAAAGTTTTCAAAGATATCAATATTTTCAGAGCTTAACAATTTGACAGATCTTACAATGAAAGAGGCCTTTTCCGATATATTAGGAATTACTGAGGAAGAGATTGATAAATATCTTACACCATATATAGATTATTTTTGCAATGAAAAGGGAATAAAATGCGATGAATTGAGAGAGGATTTGAGGAATTATTATAATGGTTATAGGTTTTCATCAAAGGATATAAAAGTATATAATCCTTTTTCACTATTTACGGCATTAAAGTATCATTCAATAGAGAATTATTGGTTTGAGACAGGAACTCCAACATTTTTAATAAATCTAATAAAAAAAGAGAATATATACATACCTGAATATGAAACACTTGAAGCAAGAGAGAGCCTGTTTTCAACCTATGAATTATCAAAACTCAGTGTATTACCTCTGATGTTTCAATCGGGCTATCTGACCATAAAAGGATATGATAATAGGTCAAAGGTATATGAGCTTGGATATCCGAACAAAGAGGTGAAGGAATCATTTACAGAGAGTTTGTATTATGAGATATCGGGACTTACGAGGGATACGAAGTTTGCAAAGGTAGGAGTAAAGATAGAGGACGGAGAGATAGAAGAGGCAATAGAGATAATGAAGAGTATATTTTCAGAGATACCCTATACATTAATGAGAGAGGATATGATAAACGAGTTTTACTTTCATATGATGTTTTATTTAATAATATCGGCAAGTGGGGTAGGAATTACATCAGAGATATTAACGGCAAAGGGAAGGATAGATGCACTTATAGAGACAAGGGACAGGTATTATATAATTGAGTTTAAATGCAATCAGAGTTCGGATAAGGCAATAGAGCAGATAAAAGAGAAAAAATACTATGAACCGTATAAGAACAGAGGCAAGGAAATCATATTAATAGGAATAAATTTTTCAACGGAAGAAAAGAATATTTCCGATTATAAAATAGAAAAGTTGCGAACGAAGTGAGTCCAGCACTTTCTTTCCAACAGTAAATGTGAAAATGTTTCAATAAGATAGTAATGTAAGAAGAAAACTTCACTAAAGTTACACTAATCAATAAAGATAGTGCTGGATGAATCATGAATAGGGGCAATAAATATTTGAAGGGGCAATTCATGAATTGCCCTACTACTATTTCAATTCTATATAAATAATTCAAGGCTATTGTTTGCTTTCAAAATTAGCTTAATGCTATGAGCTAAAGGCCTTAAACTATTAATTTGTTTTCAAAATCGGTTTGATGCGGGCTCTAATGTGAAAACCGGCTATGAAAGAGTGATGAGCCATCCTGAAAACAGATCTTTTTTATTGATTCACGGGTTATTCTGCGATAGATAATTTTTTCTCTAACTGTTATCCGGTTATTATCCGGGTTTTAAATTAAAATTTTTTAAGCTTCGGAACAAAAAAAGAAAATATCCGTTAGTGTTTTATTAAATGTTATTAAAGGAGGTTTATGATGAAAAAAGGTCTGATAGTGATTTTGGTCATTTTATTATTAACAGTATTTTCATTCTCAGACACTATCTTAAACCTGAATTTGACAATCAGGGAAAATCCGGAATGGACAAATATTAAAATTTTAGTACCTCTTTCTATAATCCGATCGATTTTAAATTCCGATCAGGAATTTGAAATCGATAATAAAGACGTAGATAAGGAGATGTTGAAAAAAGGCTTGGAGGCAATATCCCGGGGAGAGGTTTTTGAGGCATCTTTTGTTTCGGAAGATGGAGAAGAGATGTTTCTGAGTATAAAAGCAGTTAAAAATATTTCAAAAATTTCCCGAAAAAAATTCAGAAGATTTGTTCTAAGGGTTACGGATAGCGAAGATCAGATTAAAATAAGTCTTCCTATATTTTGGGTAAAACTGTTTTCAGCTTTTATCAAAAGAAGTGTGAAAGAAGAATTTTCAAATAATAAAGCTCTTATGAAGTATCTGTTTTCACCCTATGAATATTTTGAGAACTTTGGAGGCGAAAAGGTTTCTATAATCGAAATTGATTCTTCCGATAATGAACATTTGGAGATAGCTTTGCTGAAATAGTATTATGTTATAAACTTTATTGTAATATTTCAAGCAATATTATGATTTAGGGAAGCTGAAACAAATAAGCTTAATTTGAATTAAAAGGATAAGAAGAGCGTTTTATAATAGTTTTTATCTTATTAAAAATAGTGCGGGATGAAATATTAGCCGTAAAAAATTAAAATGTAAAAATTTGTGCCGGGTATTTCAGCAAGAGTGTTTAGAGGGTTAGGGCTACGCGTTTGCCTGAAAGGGAATAGGAATATTTCCATGAAACGGGTTAACGCAGAGATTTAACCGATAGAATGTTCTTTCCAAATAAAGGATAAAGATTGCAAAGAAATTTTATTCAATCTGGTTTATACCTACGGTTTTTTTGTATTTAATTAAAAAATATTTACAAAAAGTTTAATACCAATAACCTTTAAAATTAGCTCAAGGCTTAATGCTCAAAGATTAATGTTAAATCTGTCCGCTCAAAACTGAGCCCAGATATTCTTTAGGACTATACTTGCAAAATCCAAGATACCCTTTACATTCCCGAAAAAAAGTGGTATAAAGAATAACAGGGGAAAAATGTGAGAAAAATAAAACTTAATTTTTTATCAGGGAAGGGTAGATGTTAGAGGATAAAAAATATTTCACCTTAACCGGCAATCCTTTTGTTGATGGGGGGATATACGCAATAGAAGCTTATTATGGTAAAGATTTATCATCATTAAAACCTGAAGATTTGAAGAAAAAAACAGATGCTCTTGTTGATTTATATTTAACCGATGGATGGAAGAAGAACATGTTTTCGGTTTTTACCGGGAACAGCAAATTCACCAATCCTTCGATTAAAAACAAAAAAGAAGCCGCTTTAAATTATTTAAATGGTTTGTTAAAAGAGTTTACTCCTCCGAAAAAGAATGGAAGCTGTGTTGCCTGTGGAAGAAGAGAGGCTTTACCATTGAGGAAAAGGGATGAAATCCCGCTTACCGGTTCCGGTAATTTTGTTAATTTTTTCTCCGGTTTTTCTCAGGGTGAAAGATATTGTTCTGTTTGCACTTTCGCAGTTCAATTTATCCCTTTGATGCTTTACTCAGTGGGAAACAGATTTATGCTGATTCATGCGGTTTCGGAAAAGATTATGAAATATTGGGCAAGAGAAGCTGTCAAAAATATTAATGAGCAAATAAGTTCCGGAAATTACACCGGTTGTATGCAAGAAGGATATAAAGTTTCAAAGAATGCATTATTTCATATAATTGAAAAAATTATAAGAGATATCAAAGATATATATCCTGATGAAAATCCTTCCATTACAGCTTATGTTTTTTCAAATTATGGTCAAAATCCTGCACCAATGGATATAATTCATCTTCCGAATAATATTTTTAAATTTCTTGTTTATATTCAACGATTGGATTCTTCTTGCTGGCGAAAGATTGTAAATAAAGGATACAGGAATATTAAAAAAGATGATGATTATAAGGTCAAGAGAAACAGTGTTTATGAAAATCTTTTAGAAAACAGATCAATAATAGAATATTTTTTTGAAAAGAAAAGAAATATCCTTGGCAATTGGAAAATTTTTTCATTTTATTTAAAGGAGGTAAAAAAAATGGATGAAAAAAGAATTGAAGTATTGAAAAAAGTAGGTGATAAAATTGCAAATTACATAACAAGAACAGATAACACCAAAAGATTATATTCCATTGAAACAGCTAAAACCTATGAAGGTTTGAGAAATGTGTTTTTAAAAATAACAAAGGATTTGATTGCCGAAGGAATTAACCCTCCGTTATTTACAACTGATGAGTTTTTAAATCAACTTTTCCCCGAAGGTGCTTTGAGCTGGAAAGAAACAAGGGATATTTTATTGTTTAGGATTTACGAAAAACTTTCTGAGTATCTGAAAGATAAAAAAGAAATTATAAAAGAAATAAATGAGGAGGAGGAATAAAATGGGGAAAACCATAAACGGTTTTATTCTGATTGATGCTCCCTGGTCTGCTCTTAACAATGCAGGTCAGGATGCAGGTGAAAGAACGGATAATGCTGTAAAAGTAAAGCTTATCAAAAAGGGACGGGATTTTTATCCTTATGTCTCCGGTCAGGCTGTTAGGTATTGGTGGAGAGAGACACTCCAAAAAAAATTCGGATGGAAACTATCTCCTGTTGAGAGGGTAACAAAGATTGCATACACAAAAGCTGACCCAATTGAATACGATGATGATGATATGTTCGGTTATATGAGAGCTGAAAAAGAGGTATATGAAGAAAAAGGAAAAAGCAAGAAGAGAGATATTACTGTCACAAGACTTTCTCCTCTGAAAAACTCTCCTCTGATTTCAATCTGTCCGCATACTCCGACAAATGATTTCGGTGTTATGGCAAGACAGAGAGAGGGAGACCCTGTTCCCTACGAACATCAATTTTATTCTGTAATTTTCAAAGGAATTTTTTCAATTGATTTAAATATGGCCGGAAAATTTTATGAAATTGATAAAACAGGTTATAAGAATATGTCTCCTGCTCTAATAGAAAAAGCAAAAGAGAAAAATCTTCTTTATAATGAAGATGAAAAATCATGGAAGATGCCGAAAGAGGTTAGAAAGAAGAGGATTAAGGAAACAATTGAGGTTTTACCTTACCTGTCAGGCGGAGCGAAACTGACAGAGCATTTAACCGATGTGTCACCAAAATTTATAATTCTTGCTGTTATTGAAGGAGGAAATCATCTGTTTATGAATGTTTCGAATGAAGATGGTATAAATTTTGAGGCATTAAATAATGTTATTGAAGATTACAAGGATATTATTTTAACGGATATTTACATAGGAAAAAGAGAGGGATTTCTTGATGAGATTAAAGAAGAACTTTCTGAATTTTCTAAAAAAGAATGGAACAATGGATACAGGACAATTAAGATACAATATGGTTCTCTCAATAAAATAGTTGAAAAGTTTTCAGACATTCTTGATGAATTTATAGATTAGTAAATATGGATTCTCTTTACTACAGGATTAAGATAACTGGCTGGATATCATCATTCAGATATCCCATATTTGTTTACGGGTATCAACCGACTCTGCCTGTCCCACCGTATTCAACAATATACGGTTTGTTGTCTGCTGCTTGCGGAAGAACCATATCACCTGAGGATTCAGATGTTAAGTTTGTATTTAAGAGTTCAGGTAAAGGAGTTGATCTTGAAACAGTTTATGAATGGTCTTTTAATAAAATCTCAAAGACCAATGTAATTAAAAGAGAGTTCTTAATGAATCCCGAACTTTACCTTTACATAGAAAATGAAGATTTAGCATTTTGTTTTAGAAAACCGGCATATCCTTTACTTCTTGGAAGGAGCACCGAGCTTGCCTTTGTTGAAGAAATAAGAAGAGTAAAACTTGTTAAAAAGAACAGTTTTACGGTAGGAGGTGTGCTTTTACCTTTTCCTCCGATGAGGTCTCTTAATGGTATGGTTCAGGCTCTGCCAACTCATTTTACACAAACTTTGCCGAGAGAACCGAGGGGAACAAGAGCCTGGCTTATTGTCAAAGATTTTCAGGAATATCAAGGTATAGGCTGGGTTGATGAGGAAAAAGGCTGGGGCGTTATAATTGAGGAGGAAGAATAGATGAAAGAGATGAAAGTAACACTCAGAACCCTCACCCCATTATGGACAGGGGATGCATGGGGAAAATCAGATAAACCGAAACTCACTGGAATTATAGGCTCTCTCAGATGGTGGTTTGAAGCATTGGTAAGAGGAATGGGATATAATGCCTGCAATAGCACTCCTGATAATAAATGTAAGATAGAAATTAAAAATCCTGAAGATGTGGTAAAAGTTCACAAACAAATATGCCCTGTTTGTTACCTGTTTGGAACCACTGGCTGGGAAAACAGATTTTCTGTTGACATTGAAAGTAATGATTTGAAAAAGTTATATGACGGTAAAGTAATAGTAAAAATAAATGAAGATCGTGGTTGGCATTATGAATCAGGATTAACTGGAAATGTTATTTTAAATTTTCGTTATGAAGATATGTTTATTGGCAAAAAGGATAAGGATTTAACAATGGACCAAGTTTTTCCTTCTATATTGAAAATCCTGCTATATTTAATATCTGAATACGGAATGCTTGGAGCAAAGACGTCCATGGGGTATGGGGTAGTAAAGTTTCAAATAGATGATAAAGATATTCAAATTACAGAGGATGATTGGAAAAATTTTGAGACTTTTTTGAGTATGTTTCCCCAAAAGAATATAAAAAATTTGCCGAATTTGAAAGATATGTTCTTTATAAAATTTGGAGTTAAGAGTGATGTTTCTCAATTAGTAAATAATATGAAACAATTTTATACATATCAGGATGGAATTGTTGAAGGAGATGTTGACAAATGGAAAGATAATGGATGGGGTATTACTTCACCTGTTGTGAGGAAATGTTTAAGATGTATATTTAGAGGGAAATATTCTGAAAAAGTCTGCGGTATCAATAGAAATTGTGATAGAAATTATTGGTGGGTAAAAAATCAGTCAATTGAAAAACCAAACAGAAATTACACTCAATCTAAGTCAATAGATTTTTTAAATTTATCAAAAAATGAATCCAAAAATCTTCGGCATTTTTTGATGGGATCAACAAGTGAGCCAGAATATTCTGCTATTCAAGTATCACATATGTATACAGATGACGATAATCTGGAATTTAGAATCTGGGGATGGTTGCCAGATATAAGACCTATTAATAGCAATGTGAGGGGAATTTTACAACTGTTGAGTTCTGTTTTTAATGAAACGCCGTGGAATGTTAATCTGCCCTCATCTATTCAGGATGGAATATGCTGGGCAAGTGGCTCATTGGGAAAGATTGAAGATAAAATAAAACAGTTATTCATAGTAGATGGAGAAAACCATGTATGATTTTTTTGCTTATGTACTAATGAAGCATAAAAACGAAATAGAAGAAATTTTAAAAGATTCAATATCTAATAATATGGTTCAATTTAAAGATAGAAAATCTATTTGGTATGAAAAAGATGGGAGACGAAAAGTTAAAATAAAAGAAGAAGATTTAACTCCATTAATAAATGAGTCTATAAAAACTCACCTTTTATTCTATAAATTGGATGAGGGAAAACATTCTTCATGGAAAAGTGTTTTAACAGAATTCTATAAACTTTCATTGGATAATTACAACAAAGAATTAAGTAGAAAATTACATGAAATATTTACTAATAAAAACTTGTCTTCCAATATTCTAAAAAAACTATCATTTAAATTAACTTTCACCTCTCCCTTTTTTACTGCATCGGAAAATAAATTTTACAGCATATCCAATCCCATAGCGAAAGAAAGACCTACGGGGCTGCCGATATTAAAAGGAAGTTCTTTAAAAGGGGCTTTAAGACAGGCTGCTGTTGATAATATTGAAAGTAAATTATTAAAAGAAAACTATGGAGACAAATTCAAGGAATATGCAGATAAAGAGATTGAGGTAATTACAAATTCAGAAGAAAAGGACGGTGATGACCGCTTCTATTTTGAAAAACGCTCTCAACTTGTAAGGCTTTTTGGAAATGAGAGAGATACAAAATGGTTTACTTTTAAGAGTCTTCTTGCAACAGGAGGAATAAAAGATGTTAGCAAAATAAAGGACGTTCTTAATAAAATAAACAACGCCTTTGAGCATTATCTTAAAAAACTAAAAATTGTAAACTCAGAAGGGATATGTAGAGGCAGGCTTATTTTTGAAAATTTGTATTTTAAAAAAGTTGGTCTTGATGTGATAACTCCACTTGACAGAAAGAAAAGAACACCAGTTCGTGGTCCTATTTTCTATGAAGTAGTTCCAGAAGGAGAGATGATTATTGGAGAAATTCTCTGGTTTCCCTTTGACTTAATTGCGAGAGGAGAGGCAGTTAATAAAATAAAACAAGAATGGGAAGAAAAAGATAAAATCCTAATAGAAGAAGCATTTAAGAAATTGTTAGAAAGAGGAATTGGAGCTAAAACAAAGGCTGGTTGGGGAAGATTTAACTGGGAGGAGGTAAAATGAACCTTAAAAATTTAATAGATAAAAGAAAAGACATCCTCTTTGCCGAAATAGGAGCTTTGATTCACGACCTTGGGAAGTTGAGTAAGGAGTTTGGATTGCAGGCCACAGAGGATAATTTTGACTTTTTTTACGATCATTCATTGATTTTTGGAAGAGATTATCAGAATGCTTCTCAAGAGCAGTTTTACAATATAAATAATAATGAATTAGAGCAATTAATAGAAGATGTAAATAATAAAGTTAATAATGGAACTTTCACTACGTTCAAAGAGGTTAGGGAATATATTAAAAACCAAGTACCTGAAATAACATCAAACAATCAAGCAAATAGATTTATAGTTTTATTACAAAGTAAATATTCAAGATTAGATAATTTATCTACTCTTAAACATATTACTGAAAATCTGAGTATAATAGGTAGCCCTGTAACTGTGGCAGATTTGATTTCCAAACATCATAGAAAGGAAACCTTTAATAATTTAAATGGTAATTCAAAGAGAATTATAGAATTATTAATAAATGCTGATGGCATAGATTCAGCCGTTGATAAAATGGTTGCAGATGTTTCTCTCTCAAAACAGTTAAAAGACTATACCTATATCTCCACTGCCTTTGGGTGTGAAAAAGAAAAAATAGATTTAAACCTCGCTGACACAGATAAAAATTCTCTTACAAAAATAAGAGAAATCTATGCCAATAAACTTGCAGATATATTGAATGACTTAAAAAATAAAAATTGTTCAAATACAAATCTTGAGAGTTGGATTAGTCAAAGAAAAGAATTGTTACAGGAAACCAGAAATGCCTTTCTTAAAGCTCTTGGAGAGACAAGAAGACCTGCCAATGATGTAACCTTGTGGGACCACTCTTATTCTGTTGCCTCACTATATAAATCTGCGCTGGCTGAAGTTGTAATAAATGGATGGAAAGAACCGAAGGATATTAAATGGAGACTTTTAAGCATAAGATTTGATGGAGACGAATTTTATCATTCTGTCAATAAGATTGCAGCTACTCTGGGAAGAAAATCTCTTGTAGAAAAGATTTTTGAAAACATAAAAATCCTTCTTGAAGTGATTATTCCCATTGGAAATGAAATATACAGGGATGAAAACGGAAGTGTATTTCTTGTACCTGAATCTGTTGATAATAATGAAATACCTGAATCGGCTGATGAAGGAATATATGTAATTTCAGATGATGTTTGGGACAAAGTAAAGGACATTAAGATTGAAGCAGAACTTAACTTTGAAGGAGAATGGGAAAAGAAAAAATTACAAGAAGTAATTCATAACAAGCCTGCAAATATCAAACAATTAATAGAGGCACTCTCCTCTTATATTTCTCAAGGGATTTTTATACCTGCAATTCATATTTCTGGACCTTCACGAGGAGCATTGAACATTGGAGAAGAAATAGGAGAAAAAAACAATAGAAAAAGAAAACATAAGATTGATATTGAAAGCTTAAAAGAGTTATGGAAAGACAAAGAGAAAGGATATTTCAAGTGTTCTGTTTGCGGTTTGAGGCCCGTTCCTCTTACAAATGAAGAAAAAGAAAATTTGCAGGAAAAGATAAAAAAATCAGGATGGAGGAGTTTATCAGAAGATGAAAAGAATTATTACAAAGCTTTTGAAAAAAAGGTTTGTATTGATTGTTTGAAAATTGCCACTAATAGAGTCGAGGAATGGAAAAACAATCAAAAGTGGAATGAAAATGAGCCTGAAAAGCCATCCTTTGATACTTCAATATGGCTTGATGAGATAGCAGATGAGAATAATAGAGTCGCTCTTGTTTACATAAGTTTTGACCTTGAAAAATGGCTCAGTGGAGAGATGTTAAACACATTTTTTTCTCAACCGTTAGAAATATTAAGAGAAGCAGGTATATCAGAAGATTCTTATGATGCAATAGTTTCACGAATTAAAGAGAAATTTAATGATAATGATATAGAATTCTGGAAGATACTAAATCCTTACTTAAAAGACAAAACAGGAAACGAGATTTTTGATGAAATAGTAAAAAAGAGAGATGAAAATTGGAAAAAGACTTTACATGTTGAAAATGAAAATGACACCAAATTGAAATCTAAAATACTATTACTCCACCTCACCCGCAAGCATCCTTCTTTTGCCCGTCTTCGCCGTATATGGGAAACAACAAAAAATTGGGGAATAGATGTATTTAAAGAAGCAAAGAAAAAGTTAAACATGCGAAAAAGACCTATGATTTCATTTGAGGCTCAAGGTAATCTTAAGATTACTCATACTTATATGTTTAAAAATTATAGTGGGACAAAATTTGAACTTGTTATACTTTCTGAAACTAACGCTGCAATCATAGCAAATGGCGATAAATTTGATATTTCCGAGAGTAAAACAATAGAATTGTATGATGAAGATTTAAATAGTATAGTAGCAACATTACAAAATGTGCAGTTATCAAGTTTTAATAATAAGTTTTACCCATTAATCCCCTATCAATTTGAACCTACAAAGACTCTTTTCTTTATGCCTTTAAAATATGTCTGGGAGGTAATTGAAATAATAAAAGAACAATATGAAATCCAGTTCAGCAAGGTGCAAAATAGATTACCCATAAAAATAGGTTTTGTGGCATTTAATAAAAAAATGCCCATGTATGTGGTGCTTGAAGCAGCAAAAAAGATGTATTCAAAAAAGAGCGAAGTAAAAGAAGTTGATATATGCAATATAATTAAACGAAATAAAAGTTGTAATATAATTATGAGTGACGGTAACGAATACCATTTTTCTTACTCCACAGGCGACCCGAATAAAAAAGATTTATTTCATCCTTATTTTATTGTAAAAAACAATAATGGCTGGAAAACTTATTTTGATGAAAAATGGCAGACTATAAAGCATGTAACGGAGCTTCAAAAAGGGGATAGGCTCTTATTTTATCCCTCACAATTTGATTTCTTATGGCTGGACTCAAACATAAGAAGGTTTGATGTGGGAGGAAAAAGAAGACACTGGCTTTTTAAGAAAAAATCACCCAAGCCTTACAATCTTAAAGATATTAAAAAATTTGAAAGATTAAAAAATCTGCTTTTTGAACAACTCTCTCTAACTACATCCCAGATTATGAATCTTTATGGCCTTTTGATTTCTAAAATACAGGAATGGAGACTTGATGAAATAACATATTTTCCTATAGATGATTCTGCATTTAAGGAATTTGTTAAAAATTCTATTTTGAGCATTCCTTTAAGGCTAAAAATATCGGATGCAACAAAGAAGGGTGAAATTACAAAAGAAGATTTCGAATTTTTTGAAAAGTCTATCTTAAACGGGGTATTCTTTGATTTAATAGACATGTGGCATACAGTGTTAAAGAGAAAATTTAAGGAGGAGAATAATGAGTAATACATTCATCTCTTTTAAAACAAAAACATATCTGGCTATTGCAAAGGAACCTGTTTATGTTGGAACAGGCGGTTACAGAATAGGAAGGGTTGATAATACTATTATAAGGGATTCTGGAACCAATCTTCCCAAAATTCCGGGAACTACAATTTCTGGCAATGCCAGATATTATTCCTGGCTTGCTTATAAATCAGAAGGAATGAACCTAACTCTGGGTTGTGCAAAAGGAAAAAGAACAGAAAAAGAAAATGCTTGTGGTATGTGCCCTGTATGTCTAACTTATGGCTTTATAAAAGATGAAAAATCTCATTCAGGACTGGCATATTTTTCAGATGCAAGAATTTTATTTTTTCCTGTTGCTACAATGATAGGAACAGTATGGGTTACTTCTGATGAGATCGTTAGAGAGTTTATTGACACAGATGGAAGCAATATAGGAAGTGTAAGCAAGGAAAAATTTCTTGCTGCATTGGAAATAAAAAATTCTTTACCAGAAAATAATTCAAACAAATTATTTCTAAACTTTGGCTGGATAATGCTTGAATCAGGAAGGGAAATTGATATTTCCTTATGGAAAATAAAAAGTAATGGAGAGAATTCAGAAGTAAGCGATTTAAGTGATTTTTTTAAAAAAGTTGAAAATAGAATCTGCATTGTTTCAAAGGAAGTATTTCACCATATAGTCAATTCCAACCTTGAAACAAGAACCTCTGTTTCAATAAATCCAGTTACAGGTGCAGCAGAAGGTGGAGCACTTTTTACCTATGAAGCATTGCCTCGTGGGACGGTTTTTATTATGGATGTAACTTATGAAAACCCAAAAAATTATGGGAATGATGAATATGGAGATAATGACGGATTAAATGTTGTAATTAAAACAGTTGAAAAAGGATTTGAACTATTCTCTTCCCTAGGAATAGGTGGTATGGGAACAAGGGGTTTTGGAAAAATTGAAATAAAAGGCAGTATGATTGGTGAAAAGGAGTACTGGGAAAGTGTGAAAAAGTATGTGGAAAATTTAGAAAAAAGGTATAATGACCTACAAGCTCAATTAGAAAAAGTAGAAGGTGAGGAAAAAGAAAAAATTGATAAAGAGATAAAAAGAATAACACATAGTTTAAATTTATATCGAAAATATATTGAAGTTCAGAAAAAGAAATTAGAAAAACAAATCAATAATTTTAATGAAATTTTTAACATTATATCCTCAATAAATATAACCATATCTGAAAATGATATGCCAAATGAAACAGAGGAGGGGGAAAATGCCTAATAATACTCAAATAGAAATGAATTTTGATAAAATATGTGCTGAATATGGAATGGGGGTGTTAAGTATTCCTTATCAGTTATATGTAAAAGTAAAAGAAATACTAATAAGTAGTAATAATAAAGAGGAATTTTTGGATAAAAGTTATAATTTTGAGAATGAGGATAACATAAAGTCCTTATTAGATCACAAATTGATAGATCCACTTAGCCAATACAAAAAAAAGATTAATAATGCTGAAGAAGATAGAAAGGATAAAGTTTTTAATGAACTGAAAAACAGTCTTCATAATATATCAAAAAAAGAATTTGAGACCGAAATTACCAAAGCCCTCGGTATTCTTGTTGAAGATGGTCCCTTTGCCTATATAATATGGCTTAAAGCACAGGACAAAGAACCCCACAGGGCAATGCTGATTCAGACTGCAAGAATTTTGCAGGAATTGAAAATAATTAACTCTATCTCACCTGATGGTAATCTTAAAGATAAAATTGAGAAGGCTTTTTTAAATGAAATTTCTACAGACTTAACCAAAACTCTACTTGTCAAAACTGTGCTTGAAAAGATGCTAATCTATGCAAGGTACAAAGCAAAGGCTATGCAACATGAGTAATGCCCGATATCATGCGAAAGCAATAGGAGATTAACCATGAGTAAACAATGGTACAAATTGATATTTGAACAAAAGCAACCAATTCACATTGGGATGGGAAGTTACGGAGTTGTAAACGAAACAAGAATCTTTATCCCGGGCTGGACAATGTGGGGGGCATTGACAAAGGCTTATAATTTACAAAAAGGGAATGACTTATCCTTAAATCAGCATTTATTTGAAAACATCTCCTGCTTTTATCCTGCATTTAAAAATGGTGATAATTTTGAGATACTTTTTCCGGGATTTAAAAACGGGGAGTTTTATCTCGGAAAATATTCAGAAGATGAATTTAGGGCAAAATTTGTTGATACTTTTATGTCCACTGCAATCAATCCTCTTTCCAATAGTGCACTCGATGAATCTCTGCACGAATTAAATGTAATTTTGCCAGGAGCAAAAGCGGATTACATTGAAGATGCCAAAGAAAAGCAAATTTACTGGGTAGGAATAGTGGAAATTGATGATAAAAATAAAATCCCCAAAGAAATTTATATCGGCGGCGATGTTAAATACGGTCTGGGAAAATTAATTTTAATTAAAGAAGCTGAAGAATTAATAGGAGAGTCCGATGAAATAGAAAAATTCAAAAGAGCAAATTATACTGAGGTATCAGATGAAACGCAGCAAAGTGTTCCGGTAGAACTCCTTGTTGATGCAATCGGATATGATAGTAAGGATTTAAAAATTAAGAAAAACGGATTTTATTATATGCCGGGGCATAATCCGGAAATAAATGAATTTAAATTAGTAAAAGGAAAGTTAATAAAACAAAAGTAATGATTCTTGCAAAGCCTGATGAAACTCTTATAGAACATATTGAAAATGCTCTTATGGTTTTTTCATCAATAAGAGTGGCATATCCTGATATACCCGAACTTTGCGGAGTAAAACGATTCTGGGAAAACCTGTTTTTTGCTGTATTTTTTCATGATTTCGGAAAAGCGGCAAAGGGGTTTCAGAACCAATTGAAAGGCGGAAAAAAATGGGGCTACAGGCATGAGATTTTATCAGCAGGATTTATTTCAGCATTAAATCTTTCCGATAAAGATAAAAAAGCGATAGGCTTGAGTATTATTACTCATCATAAGGATATTGAAGAGCTCAGGGAAAAATATGCTACATACCCCGAAGATAATCCCGGGTATAAAAAGTTTGTTGAACACTCAAATGAACTTGATTTTGAAGAACTTAACAATATCATTGACCTTATTCCAGACCTCAGTAAAAAATACCTCGGAAAAGTTTTGAATAATTTTCATAATATAGATAATTACTCCAATCTCGCAGATGTTTATAAGAATTATGTTCTACCCTATTACAAAGAGTTTAAAACAGGAGAAAAAACAATTCTACACGGAAAATACGGAATTTTTATAAAAGGTTTTCTTACGGCATGTGATCATCTTGCCTCTGCCGGAAAAACTGAAATCAAAAAAGCTGTAAATAATATTGATAATTACATTAAATTTGATAAACTGACTTCTGTTCAAAGCAGAGCAAAAGAGCACAAAAAAAGTATCTTTCTAATATCACCCACAGGTTCCGGTAAAACCGAAGCAGCTCTTTTTTGGGCTCATTCAAACCAGAATGAGAGTAATGGTAAGCGGATTTTTTACATTCTTCCTTATACCGCAAGCATTAATTTTATGTATAAAAGACTTGTAAAGCTTTTTAAAAACGATAATCTTGTAAGTATTCTTCACGGAAAATCATCATATTTTCTTTACAAATTTTTATCAGAAGGGAAGGAAAAATATGATTATAAAGAACTAACTAATGTTGTAAAACAATATCAATCACTTTCCAGAAAGATATTCAAACCTTATAAAGTTTTGACTCCTTTTCAGATTATAAAGGCATTTTTCAGTCTGAAAGGATTTGAACAAAATATTTCGGAAATGTCAAAAGGACTTTTTATCTTTGATGAAATTCATTCTTATGATCCGCGAAATACAGCATTGATTCTTGAAACCTGTAAGTTTATAAAAAACGAGCTTAAAGGTAAAATCCTTTTTATGAGTGCAACCATTCCGAAATTTCTAAAGGATATTTTTTCAAGAGAGCTTGATATTAAAGACGAAATAAGAATGGAGCCGGATGAGCTGAAAAATATAAAAAGACATAAAATAATTATAAAAAAAGGTAATTTGAGAGATTACCTGAAAAACATTTCTGATGATATTAAAAACAAAAAGAGGGTATTGGTTGTAACTAATACTGTAAAAGCAGCTCAGGAGATTTATTCTGAGCTTAGAAAAACAATATCTGATTCAGCTCTTCTCCATAGCAGGTTTATTCTCAGAGACAGAGAAAAAATTGAATCCGAACTTGATAAAAAAAAGCTTCTTGTGGGAACACAGGTCATAGAGGTATCTCTTGATATTGATTATGATGTTTTATACACCGAACCTGCTCCCATTGATGCATTATTGCAAAGAATGGGAAGGGTTAATAGAAGAGGAAGAACGGCTTTTTCTCCTGTTTATGTTTTTACGGAAACTTCTGAAAACGGTTATATTTATGAAATGGAAAAAACAAAGAAAAGCATTGAGGTTTTAAAGAGTGTTGATATTTTAAATGAATATGAGATACAGTCCCTTGTTGATAGTGTTTATGAAAATGGTTATGATGAAAAAGAGAAAGATATTATTAGAAAAGTATCAGAATCCTTTAAAGCTTTATCGGAAGCCAATGTCCCTTTTGTTGACGTAAATAAAAAAGAGAGTGACTTTTATAAAATGTTTGATAATGTTGAAGTAATCCCTTCTTGTTTTTTTGATGAATATATGAGTGAGATTGAAAACAAAAGATATTTTGAGGCAATGAAATATATTTTATCAATTTCCTTATATCAATATAATATTCTTAAAAGTAAAAACAGGATTTCCAGAACTGATTACGGAATAATGGCGGATGTTGATTATGATAAAGAGCTGGGCTTGATTATAAAAACTGAAGAGGAAGCTGAAATTCTATGATAAATGAAAGAAAGATCACAGGAAACCTTATTAACGCTTATTATGTATGCCGTAGAAAGCTATGGCTTTTTGCTCATGAGGTATCACCTTTAAAGGATAATCAGCTTCTTGAGATAGGAAGAATAATTGCCGAGGAGAGTTATAGGAGGGAGATTAAGGAGATAAGTTTCGGAAATATTAAAATTGATTTGATTAGAAAAAAGGATGGGGAGCTCTGGGTATGCGAAGTTAAAAAATCATCAAAATTTTTAAAGCCTGCGAAAATGCAGCTTGCATTCTATCTTTATGAGCTTAAAAAGCACGGAATTATTGCAAAAGGAGAGCTTCTGGTTCCGAAAGAAAAAAAGAGAGAAGAGGTTATTCTTACCCCTGAGCTTGAGAATGAAATAATAAAAGCAATAAAAAACATAAAAAAAATAGTATCCTTAGAAAAACCTCCACCCGTTGAAAAAAATAAATTCTGCCTGAAATGCTCATACTATGAGTTCTGCTTTTCTTAAAAAGCAAGAGTTTCCTTTACAGAAGGAAATAATTGTGATATTCTTTCCTTATGAAAGAGAAAGAATTGTTTAAAGAGATTATTGTCAGTTTCCATAATTCTGATTTGCCTGATGTTTATGATAGGGAGATTGGACTTCCTTATGATATGAACAAAATTATTTCGGTAATCGGAGTGAGAAGAAGCGGAAAAACATTTTTGTTTTTTCAAACAATGAAAAAACTTCTCAAAAAGCATATTCCTATTAATAAAATCATTTATATAAACTTTGAGGATGAGAGGATAGAAAACAAACCTGAAACTTTTGAAACAATTCTTGAGGCATATAGGGAACTGTATCCTGAAACATCTTTAAAAGATGTGTATTTTTTCTTTGACGAGATTCAGAATATTAACGGGTGGGAGAAATTTGTAAGAAGATTAAATGATAGATATACTAAAAAAATATTCATCACAGGTTCAAACTCAAAATTTCTTTCAAAAGAGATAGCCACTTCTTTGAGGGGAAGAACTCTGACTTATGAATTATATCCTTTGTCATTTAAAGAATATCTTTATTTTAATAATTTCCCGGTTGAAAAAAAAGATTTATATGATCCTGAAAAAAGAGCAATACTGAAAAACTATTTCTCACAATATCTTTTATTCGGCGGTTTTCCCGAACTTGTTTTTATTAAGGATAAAAATATAAAAATCAGGATTCTTCAGGAATACTTTAATGTTATGATTTACAGGGATTTGATTGAAAGATATGAGATAAAAAGTGTCAGTATTTTAAAATATTTTTTAAAAAGAGTTATTGAGGGAGTAGGAAAACCGGTATCAGTGAACAATATTTATAATGAATTAAAATCTCAGGGAAAAAAAGTAAGTAAAACAACCCTTTATGATTTTTTTGAAATGATGGAAAATATTTATATGACTATGATTTCAAAAAGATATGTTTTGTCGGTTTTAAAACAAGAGGCATATCAGAAGAAAGCTTATATAACCGACAATGGGCTTGTAAATGCAATTACTTTTAAATATAAGGATGATTACGGAAAATTGCTTGAAAACTTAGTTGCCAAAGAGATAAAAGTAAGAGGATTTGACTTGTTTTATAATAGTAATAATAGTGAATGTGATTTTATCCTTGTTTCCGATAAAAAGAAAATTCCCGTTCAAGTAAGTTATTCTCTGGAAGACAGAAAAACATTAAAAAGAGAAGTTAAAGGAATTTCGGATTTTTTAAAAGAGTATAAAGGGGAAAAAGGATTTATTTTAACCTATGATGAAAGTAATTATTTAAAAGAGAATGGATTTGAAGTTGAGATTATTCCTGTTTATGAATTTATTTTAAAATTTGAAGATTTTATATCTTGATTTGAAGTATTTTTGAATTTTGCGGGATTTTTATAAATCTCAATTACTGCTTTTATTTTTTTCTTTAATCCAATCATTAAAATTTTCCAAACCTGCCATTTTGTTTAACCATTTTACAAAACGCCTATCATTTTGTTAAATCATTTGACAAAATGACTATTTGCGAGTAAAATACAAATATGAATAATATTGTATTAAAAATTCTTGAGCTTAGTGAAAAATCAAGAAAGGAAGCTGAAAAGTATGAGAAAAAAAGATTTCTATTTAAAAAAATAATAGATTCAAAAGGAAAACATTTTAAAGGTATCGTGGGTGCAAGGGGAACAGGAAAAACAATCCTTTTAAAACAATTATCCTCTGACCTCAAAGATTCAGTTTATATTTCAACCGATATTTTACCTTATTATACTGACTTGTTCTCTTTGATAAAAGAATTAAATGAAAAATACAGGATAAAAACATTTTTGATAGATGAGATTCATTTTAACAAAGAATACACGAAATATTTAAAAAACATATATGATTTTCTTGATGTTAATATTATTTTCACAAGCTCAGTTTCTCTCTCTCTTATTAAATCATCCTATGATCTTTCAAGAAGGGTAAAATTATACTATCTTTATCCTTTTTCAATAAGAGAGTTTATTTTTTTTAAAGAGAATGTTTTATTACCTATTATCGATTTTAGCGATTTACAAAAGGGTAATTATGAGAAATATTTAAGATATGAATATCTTTTCGAGGATTATTTAAAGGGTGGAAATTATCCCTTTTCTCTGGAGGAGCCTTTTCCTCTCTCCCTATTGGAGAATATATTGAAAAAGATTGTTTATACGGATATTCCCGCTGTTTGGAATCTTAACTATTCGGAATTAAACGGTGTAGAGAATATTTTAAAATTTATCGGAAAATCTCACCCGGAAGGGATGAGTTTTTCAAGTATAGCAAAAAATGTAGGAATAACAAAGTATAAAGCCGCTCAATACCTTAAATTACTTGAAAAGTCATTTGTCCTAAATATTATCTATCCAAAAGGAACAAATGTTTTGAAAGAGCCCAAGGTTTTAATGAAAATACCTTACAGGCTGCTATATAAGGATTTTGAAGATGCCTTGGGTTACATTAAAGAGGATTTTACGGCGGATATGTTAAAAGCAGCCGGAATTGAATTTTATTATCTGAAATCCAGAAGAGGGAAAAAGACTCCGGATTTTTTAATCAATCATAACAACAAAGAATTTGTCATTGAAGTAGGAGGGAGAGGAAAAGGGAGGGCTCAATTTAAAGGGATTGAGATTAAAAACAAATTAATATTAACTTATCCCTCTGTTACAGGTAAAAACAAAGCTCCTCTGTTTTTAGCAGGATTTTTATATTAGCACTGAGTATTTTGGATAAAAATATTATATTCAACCCTTTATAAAAAATAAAACTTGACACTTCTATCCTATTTTCATATATTAATAATGTCCGTTGTGGAGTTGGCCTTCCCCCGTAAACTCCACAAGGATATCTTCCGCCGGGAAGGGGCAGGAAGATTGCTCTTTTTTATACATTTGTTTTGATTAACCTTATAAAAAGATGAATGATTTATTTTACGTGACATAATAAAAATCTTGTCCCTTTCGGTAAGATTATTTTTGACGCAGAGGGTAATATTCCCTTTTCCCGAAAATTGTATTATAATTTTTTCAAATGGGATAAATAGAAAATCAGTCTATATCTTTAGTTCGGGAGAGATAAAAAGAAAGCAAAATACCGTATTCTTTGAGACAAAGACCGGGAAGAAGAAGTATTTGCCGGTTGAAAACATAAGCGAGATACTCCTTTTCGGAGAGGTAAGTGTTAACAAAAAAGCACTTGAATTTTTCACTCAAAATGAGATAATTCTCCATTTTTTCAATTATTATGATTATTATATCGGTTCCTACTATCCGAGAGAGCATTATAATTCAGGTTATATGATTCTAAAACAGGCTGAATTTTATAATGATTACGGGAAAAGGCTTGAGCTTGCAAAGGCTTTTGTCCGAGGGGCATCAAAAAATGCGATTAAAAATCTGAAATACCATGAGGTTAGAGGTGCCGAGCTTTCCGATAGTCTGGATTCTCTTTCGGATTTATCAAAACTTTTGGATGAAGTTAGGACAGTTGATGAACTTATGGCAATAGAGGGAAACATAAAGGATATTTACTATAAATCATTTGATAAAATCATAAAAAATTCAGATTTCAGGTTTGAAAAGAGGACAAAAAGACCACCGAAAAATTATATTAACTCTATGATAAGCTTTATCAATTCACTAATCTATACTGAGGTTCTTTCTGCAATATATAAAACTCATCTTGACCCGCGAATAGGATATCTTCACACCACAAATTTCAGAAGATTTACTCTGAACCTTGATGTTGCCGAGATTTTCAAGCCTGCAATCGGGGACAGATTGATATTTTCATTGATTAACAGAGGAGTGGTTAAAAAGAGTGATTTTGATACAAGATCCGGAGGTATAAGATTTAAGGAAAATGCAATGAAAGAGATTGTGAAAAAATACGATGATAAGATGAATACGACCATTAAAGTAAAATCTCTGAAAAGAAAAGTATCCTACAGACATCTGATTCTTCTTGAGCTTTACAAACTTGAAAAACACCTTATGGGTGAAGAACCTTATGAAGCTTTTGTTATGGAATGGTAAAAGGTAATTTCTTCGGGGAGGGATTATGTTTATAATTCTTGTGTATGATATAGAGGAAAAGAGAGTGGCAAAGGTTTTAAAGATTTGCAGAAAATATCTGAATTGGGTTCAAAATTCGGTGTTTGAGGGAGACATAAGCAAAGCTAAGTTTTTTAAGCTCAAAACAGAATTATCAAAAATAATTAAAAAGGAGGAAGACTCAATTTTATTTTACAAATTCAGAACATTAAAATACTATGAAAGGGAAGTTATGGGAAAGGAAAAGCAACCTGTGGATAATATATTGTGAAATATACATCTAAAAAAAGAAAAATTGTTTGTTCTTAATTGTCAGAATTGAGAATTTGTAGCAGAAAGTTTTGAAATATGTTATATTTAATAAAGAGGTTATTATGAAATCAGAAAAAGAGATTTATCAATGGGATAATGATCTCAGCGAAGATACTCTTATTTTCAGAAAACTTATGTGGGAAGATATCAAGGTGGTGTTAAAGACTTATAAAAAAAGTGTTTTAAAAGAGGTATTTTTGAAATATTACTTTAAATTTGATAAGAGAAATCAGAATTTCTGGAAACTTGTATTGAATATTACGGATGATGAAGTTAACAAAAGAGCAAAAAGAAAGTTTGAAAGAAATAGTTAATACCGGCATTACAAATGATTTTTATCTTGCCGAGGGCACAGCTTTAAGTATAAAACATTCCCACAGAAATTCCGAAGATTTTGATTTTTTTACCAATGAATATAAAAAGGATTTTATGAAGATTTTATCCGTTATTACTCCGGATAAAGTTTTAACTCTTGATTCCGAAACTCTGATTTTTATATATCAGTATGTCAAATTCTCTTTTTTCAAATATAAATACAAATTATTAAAATCACCTGTCTTTCATAAGGGTTTAAAAATATTTCTTGCTTCTGATTGTGATATTGCTGCGATGAAATCCATTGCAATAATACAAAGGGGGGAGAAAAAGGATTTTTTTGATTTGTGGTACCTTATGAAAAAAAAGAATTGGAAGATAGCGGATATAATAAATTTTTCATCAGAAAAGTATGGAAATATCTTTAACCCCTCTGTTTTCATTAAAGCTATCGTATATTTTAAAGATGCAGAAAGACAGGATATAAAGGAGATAGATAGTTTCTGGTTTGAAATAAAAAAGTTTTTCAGAGATTCGGCACTTTCATATATGAAAAGTTTATAAAAGAGTGAAAAATTTTCGGTCAACCTATGATAGTGCAAAAATAGGTAGCCTTTGACAGAAAGATAAAATAGCCGAAAACCCTTGACAATGAAGAATCAGAAGAGTATCTTAATACATAACACTTTGATCTTTGAAAATTAGGGAAAAAGCCGGAAGCTTTGTTTTACAAGGGAATAAATTTATTTATATCTTACCTATAAGGAATTGAAACTCAAGATTACTTGTTGCGTTAGATACTAAAGTTATAATTTATATCTTACCTATAAGGAATTGAAACTTGTTCGATCTAGATAAGGAATCAAACTCAATAACTTTATTTATATCTTACCTATAAGGAATTGAAACATCTTTCTTAATCTCGTATTTGGCCGTTGTTGCATACTATTTATATCTTACCTATAAGGAATTGAAACGATGATAAACAGAACAGCTTTATTTATGGTAGGTTCATTTATATCTTACCTATAAGGAATTGAAACCGATTTTATTAAAAAGAATGAAAGCAATATTAAAAAGATTTATATCTTACCTATAAGGAATTGAAACTTCTTCTTTTTATTAACCTTCTCATATTTGAAGCAGATTTATATCTTACCTATAAGGAATTGAAACAAATTTTTCCCTAACCTTCTCTTTAAGTTCTTTCTCTTATTTATATCTTACCTATAAGGAATTGAAACCCTATTTTCATAAGAGGGACGGGGATAAGGTAGTCCTATTTATATCTTACCTATAAGGAATTGAAACGAATCTGTCTTTTTGATAAACCTGTATCAAATGCAATTTATATCTTACCTATAAGGAATTGAAACAAATATAATGGCTTTTATGACAGGAGCCAGAAGCTACATTTATATCTTACCTATAAGGAATTGAAACCCTGGCAAACAATGGACAGAGGAAGAAGTTAGAGAGAATTTATATCTTACCTATAAGGAATTGAAACGGTAAAAAGTGGACGAAAGAAGAAATTAAAGAAAAAATTTATATCTTACCTATAAGGAATTGAAACAAGCTTTATATAAAGGAGGTGAGATATGAAATAGGTAATTTATATCTTACCTATAAGGAATTGAAACCTCTGCATTTTTCTTATGTATGTCTATTTCTAAATCATTTATATCTTACCTATAAGGAATTGAAACAACCTTCGGGCGACCTTCCTTTTTCGGGACAATACAGATTTATATCTTACCTATAAGGAATTGAAACATGTCTGCTATTTCAAATACGAGGGATATTATTTCCTATTTATATCTTACCTATAAGGAATTGAAACTTGCCTTGTAAACTCTACTATAGTAGTCAA
>JALVQI010000161.1 GCA_027031485.1 Candidatus Aminicenantota bacterium
TTAAGGTCAAAGGGCATATACCTGCCGGCTGGTTTCCCTCAAAGGTAAGGGTTTCTCCTGATAACAAATATATTGTTATTGCAAATGCAAAGGGTTATGGTAGTGGCCCCAATGGGGGTAAAAATTTTAAAGGGGATAAAGAGTATAGTTATATAGGCTATTTGATGAAAGGGAGTATTTCTGTGGTGGAGATTCCTGATAAAAGAGAGTTAAGGAATTACTCTAAAAAGGTTCTGGATAATAATTTCAGATTCTATTCTCCGAAGGATAAAAAATTTGAAAATAGAAAGGACAATCCTATCCCACTATATCCGGGAGAAAAGGAGTCTCCCATAAAGTATATGGTATTTATTTCAAAGGAGAACAGAACCTTTGATGAGGTATTCGGACAGATAAAAAAGGCGGAGGGTGATCCTGAACTTGCAAGGTATGGGCTTAATGTTTCATTTACAAATAAGGATAAAAGTTTAACTGTCAAAAATGCTTCAATAATGGTAAATCACCATAAGCTTGCTCACAGATTTTCAATTGCCGATAATTTTTATGTTGACTCGGATGTTTCAGCGGACGGACACAGATGGCTTGTTAACACCTATCCCAATGAGTGGGTGGAGACTTCAGCACCTGCGAGCTATGGAGGCAACAGATACTTTAAAAAGGATAGCAAAGCTCCGGGAATATTCGGATTTACGGGCTCTGCCGGAGCAATCTATCCCGAAGACTATAATGAAAAGGGCTCACTCTGGGATCATCTGAGCAGGAACAGGATTTCTTTTTACAATTTCGGCTTCGGAATTATGCTTGAACCTGCATCCTATAAGGAAACTTATACCGATACAGGTATGAGATATTATGTCAATTATCCTATTCCCTCTCCCCTTTATAAAAACACTTCCAGAGAGTATCCCACCTTTAATATGTCCATACCCGATCAATTCAGGGTTAACAGATTTATTGAAGAGTTTAATAAGAAATGGATAAAAGGAGGAGAGAATCTTCCTCAGCTGATTACAATAATCCTTCCCAATGACCATGGGGCAGGGGAAAGGCCTGAAAAGGGATATCCATTCAGAGAAAGCTATATGGCTGATAATGACCTTGCACTGGGGAGAATTGTTGAATTCTTATCCCATACAAAGTACTGGAAAAATATGGCTATCTTTATCACAGAGGATGATGCACAGAATGGAGTTGACCATATAGATGCTCACAGAAGTATTTTAATGGTTGTCTCTCCCTATGCGAAAAAGGATTTTGTGGGAAAGTACCATTACAGCTTCGGAAGTATTTTTAAAACAATCTGGAATATTCTGGGAGTTTCGTATTTGAATCAGTATGATGCATCGGCAAGAGACCTCGCTGAGCTTTTCACTGCAAAACCTGATTTTACACCTTACAATGCAATTCCTGTTGATAAAAGGGTTTTTGATCCTGAAAAGGCGATGGAGCCATTTAAAGAGAATTTTGATTGGAGGAAGATAAAAAGCCCTATAAAACTTGATGATATAAAGGATATGATTCAGGATAGCAAGGAAAAGAAAAACTGGAGAATTAATAATTAGATTTTTCATAATCTCTAAAATTAACAGATTTATATCTACTTAACAAACTATATATTTTGAAGTTTTTAATTATTTGATGGTATTTTAGCCAATAAAAAGTCATTTTGAACATATTTAAAATCAATAATGATTAATAAATTGATTAAAAGTAAAACTTCAACTAAAATGTTTCGTATAATATATACAATTAGATTTCGGAGGTTTTTATGAAAAGAAAGGTTTCTTTGTTTTTAATGTTTTTATTAATCGTTGGACTTGCTTATTCAATCACTCTTCAGGAGATTTTGAAGAAAAATTATGAAGCAAGAGGCGGACTTGATAAGCTAAAAGGGATTAAAACCCTTTATCTTGAAGGAAAGATTGTCAACTCTCAACAGAATGCTGAAATGCCTATTAGAATGTGGTATAAACTTCCAGAAAAAATGAGAGTTGAAGTTGAAACGATGGGTAAGAAAATTGTTCAGGCTTATGATGGAGAAAAGGCGTGGTGGATTATGCCATTTTTAGGGCCCGAACCAAAATTAATGCCGGAAGAGCAGGCAAAATCTTTTAAGGAAGAAATAAGCTCTTTTTCACCTCTTGTGGATTATAAAAAGAGGGGAATAAAGATAGAATATGTTGGAAAAGATGACCTTGAAGGGACAGAGGTTTATAAATTAAAATTGACATACAAAAACGGTAAAGTAGCTTATTATTATCTTGATGCTGATTCAGGAATAGAGCTTATGTCAGAGGCTTTTGTGACCCGTGGCGGTAAGGAGAGAAAGGTTCAATCTGTTTTTAGCGACTACAAAGAGGTCAACGGAGTCTATTTCCCCTTTACCATAGAAACAAAATCAGGAGATATGACAGGCGGTTCAATGACATTTTCTAAAATTGTTATTAACAAAGATTTTCCGGATTCAATCTTTGAATTTCCTGAAAAAAGCGGTAAATAGGGATTAAAATGAAAAATAAAGGAGTTCTTGTATTTTTTATTGCTATTCTTTTGGCTTTTTCAAGTATCTCTTTTTCAAAAACTGTTCTGGATTCCTCTGCTTTCAATGGTTTGACAGCCCGTGAAATAGGCCCTGCTGTCATGGGAGGAAGAATCACAGCGATAGAAGGTGTTTCCTCAAATCCGAATATAATCTATGTTGGTTCGGCAGGGGGCGGAATATGGAAAAGTATAAATGGCGGAACAAGCTTTGTCCCGATTTTTGATGATTATACTATGTCAATAGGGAGTATAGCAGTTGATCAGAAGAATCCTGATACTGTGTGGGTTGGAACAGGTGAAACAAATATGAGAAATACTGTTTCTGTCGGAACAGGTCTTTATAAAAGCACTGACGGAGGAAAACACTGGAAAAGAGTGGGCTTTGAAAGTTCGGAAAGGATTGCAAAAATTGCAATAGATCCTGAAAATTCAGATATTATCTATGTAGCTGTTCCCGGCCATTTATGGAATGATTCAAAGGATAGAGGGCTTTACAAAAGCACGGATGGAGGAAAGACATGGAAAAAAATCTTATATGTTAATGAGAAAACAGGTTGCATAGATGTTGAAATTGATCCTCAAAGACCCGAGGTTATCTATGCCTCTATGTGGCAATTCAGAAGATGGCCGTACTTTTTCAAATCCGGTGGTCCCGGTAGCAATATTTACAGAAGTGATGATGGCGGGAAAACATGGAAAAAGATAAGAAAGGGACTTCCGAAAGGAATGTTGGGAAGAGTCTCTCTTGCAATAGCTCCGTCAAGACCGGGAACAGTTTATGCAAATGTTGAAGCGGAGAAAAAATCAGGTTTATATGTTTCATATGATATGGGAGAGAACTGGAAATTTGTAAACGGCTCTAACTTTGTAAAGATGAGACCATTTTATTTTTCCCACTTTGTGGTTGATCCCAAGGATTTCAGAAGATTGTATCTTACAGGATTGTTCCTCTCTATTTCTAAAAACGGAGGGAAAAGCTTCTCTTTCCCGTTTTCAATGGGCGGAGGAGTTCATCCTGACCTGCATGCTATCTGGATAAATCCTAAGAACACTAAACAGGTTTTCGTAGGTTGTGATGGTGGTGTTTACAGATCAAACAATTATGGCCGGCAATTTGAATTCCTGTCAAGCCTTCCCGTATCTCAGTTTTATCATGTTTACTATGACCTTGAAACTCCCTACAATGTATACGGAGGATTACAGGATAACGGAGCATGGTACGGACCTTCAAAAAGTTTCAGCTCCCTGGGTATCCAAAACAAGGAGTGGAAAAATGTCGGTGGTGGAGATGGTTTTTATGTCTATCCCCATCCGAAAGATAAGGTTATTGTTTATTACAGCTGGCAGGGAGGAGAGCTTGTAAGGTTTAACAGAAGGACAAAGGAATCCAGATCCATTAAACCTTTACCTACAAAAAAGGGAGAACCCAAATACAGATTTAACTGGAATGCGGCGGTTGCATTGAGCCCCAATGATCCTGAAACTATTTACATCGGAGCTCAATTCCTATTTAAATCAACAAACAGAGGAGATAGCTGGATTGAAATCTCTCCCGATTTAACAACAAATGATCCCAAAAAACAGCAACAGGAAAAATCAGGAGGACTTACTCCGGATGATACGACAGCTGAAAATCACTGCTCAATTTTTACTATTTCTGAATCACCACTTAACAAAAATTTAATCTGGGTTGGCACAGATGATGGAAATCTTCAAATCACAAGAGATGGAGGCAAAAGCTGGAATAATGTTGTAAAAAATATAAAAAATCTTCCTCCGAACACATGGTGTTCCTCTGTTATCGCAAGCAGGTTCAAAGAGGGAAAAGCCTATGCAACATTTGACGGACACAGAACAGGTGATATGAAAACCTATGTGTTTGTGACGGAAGATTATGGAAATACATGGAAGCCTTTGACGAAAAATAATATCAAAGGCTATGCTCACATCATAAGAGAGGATTTGAAAAATGAAAATCTTCTCTTTTTGGGGACAGAATTCGGACTCTATGTTTCCATAGACGGAGGAGAAAATTGGGCGAAGGTGAAATCTGTTCACAGTGTTGCGGTTAGGGATATTCAAATTCATCCAAAAACAAATGACCTCATTCTTGCAACACATGGAAGAGGAATTTTAATCATAGATGATATAACACCTCTGAGAGCTTTAAATGAAAAGGTCCTTGAATCTTCCGCATATATGCTTCCTTCAAGACCCTCTGTTATGAGTACTCCGACCTATTTTCAGGAATTTCCGGGCAATGGAGAGTTTTTCGGGAAAAATCCTCCGGAAGGAGCAATGATCACATATTATCTTAAAAAGAGACACATATTCGGCACATTGAAGGTTCAGGTTCTGGATAAGGATGGAAAAGTTATTCAGGAATTTCCGGGAGGAAAGACAAGAGGAATAAATAGAATCTACTGGGGAATGAGATATAAGGGACCCAAGATGGGAGCAAGCCCCGGATTATCTTTAATGATAAATGTCGGGCCTATGGTTCCCGAGGGAGAGTATACTGTAAGGCTCATTAAAAACAGGAAAACATATGAAAGTAAGATAAAACTTATCCCTGACCCCATAGCTGCCCATTCCAAAGAGGATAGAGAGATAAGATACAAGGCTGTTATGAGATTATACAATATGCTTGAGAGATTAGGTTACATTGTTGATAACACCACATCTCTTATGAAACAGATTGAGAATATGAATAAAAAGAAAAAGTATAAAAAACTTGAAAAATTCAGGAAAGAGCTTTTATCCTTTACAAAGAGCATAGTTCAGTATGGTGGATTTATGATGGAGCCTAAACTGAGGGGTAGAGTCTCAGGGCTTTACATTTATATTATGATGTATGGTGGAAAGCCCACGGATTCTCAGCTTCACAATATTGATGTTTTGAATTTTGAAGTTGAAAAGGCAAAGAAAGGATATGATTTGCTTATGAAAAAACTCCCCTCAATAAATAAATATGTTAAAAGGAAATTCGGGAAACAATTAAAAATAAAAACTTTTGAGGAGTATAAAAAGATAAAATAGGATCTTAGTGTAGGGGCAATTCATGAATTGCCCCTACGGTTAATTAAATAAAAAACAACTAATATTAAATCAAACGCTAACAACTCTAATTCATTCCGTCCCCTCTTTTCTGATTGGCGATTCTTTGGAGAAGTTTTCTTTTAATCTTTTTCACGTTTTCATTTTTATATTTACTGTTGGAAAGATGGTACAGGGCAATCTTTACAAATAAATCCATAGATGATATTTTATAGAACCTTAATTGAGGAGGTCAAAAATGAATTATGATGAGGCTCTTTCACTATTAAAAAAATATATGAAAAACAAGAATTTAATTAAGCACTGTATTGCTGTGGGGGCTTGTATGAAGGGACTTGCAGAAAAGTTTAATGAGGATGAGAATAAGTGGGAAATCGCAGGCCTTTTACACGATATTGATTATGAGATGATGAAGGATAATTTTGATGAGCATGGACTTAAAGGTGCTGAGATTCTAAAAGAGGAGGGTATAGAAGATGAGGATATCTTAAACTCAATAAGAAGACATCCGGGGCATAAGGGATATGAGCCTCAAACAAGGATGGATTGGGCACTTTACTCTTCTGATCCTTTAACTGGTCTTATTGTTGCAGCCACACTGATGCATCCGTCTAAAAGACTTAAAGAGGTTGATGTCAGATTTGTTAAAAAAAGATTTAAAGAAAAAAGATTTGCTGCAGGTGCAAACAGAGATCAGATAAGGCAGTGTGAAAAATTAGGACTTGAGCTTGATGAGTTTATAGAAATTTGCTTGAAATCAATGCAGGGAGTATCGGATGAGCTTGGATTATAGTAAAATTTTGAAAATCGCAAAAGAGGCTTCATATCAGGCGGGAAATTATCTTAAGGAGAATTTTGAGGTAAAACCCAAGGTTGAATTTAAAGGCGAGATAAATCTTATTACAGAAAGGGATAGAAAAAGCCAGCAAATTGTTTACAATATAATTTCCAACAATTTCCCCGAACATTCTATTTTGGGAGAGGAGGAGCTTAATGTTGAAAAAGACAAGGGCCTTCTATGGATTGTGGACCCTCTTGATGGTACTACAAATTATGCTCACGGCCTCCCTTACTTTTGTGTGAGTATTGCCTTTATGGAAGAAGGAGTGACAAAGGTGGGGGTGGTTTACAATCCTATGTTAGATGAAATGATCTGGGCGAAAAAGGATGAAGGGGCATATTTGAATGGAAAAAGATTGAAGGTATCAAATGAGGTGGATATAAACAAATCACTTATTGCAACAGGATTTCCCTATGATTTGAGAGAATCAGAAGAAAATAATCTTAATTATTTTAATGAATTTATTTTTAATGCACAGGCTGTAAGAAGATGTGGTTCAGCTGCCCTTGATCTTGCTTATGTTGCTGCAGGCAGATATGATGGCTTCTGGGAGCTTAAACTTTATCCATGGGATACTGCAGCAGCAGCTCTCTTTGTAGAGGAAGCTGGGGGAAAGGTAACGGATTTTTCAGGAAATGAGTTTAATCCCTTTAAGAAGGAGTGCCTTGCATCCAATGGAATAATTCACAATCAATTATTGGAAATAATAAAAAAGGTGAGGGCAAAATGATTAAAAGACCTTCAAAAGATAGGTATTATCTTAATATAGCAAAAGAGGTTTCAACAAGGTCAACTTGTCTTAAAGTCTTAATAGGAGCAATAATTGTAAGGGAGGATCAAATAGTTGCCACAGGATATGTGGGGGCTCCGCGTGGCACAAAAAGTTCTCTTGAATGGGGTTTTTGTCTCAGAAAAAAATTGGGAATTCCTTCTGGCACTCAATATGAACTTTGCAGATCAGTCCATGCTGAGCAGAATGCTATTATAAATGCCGCAAGAGCCGGAGTTAGTGTTTTGGGCGGTGATATGTATATATACGGAGAGCTCAGGGATTCAGGTGAGATAATAAATGCTTTCCCGTGCTTTATCTGTAAAAAAATGATAATAAATGCAGGTTTAAAAAGGGTCATCTCATCCACAACAGATGGAAACTATAAAGAGTTTTTGGTGGAAGATTGGGTCAAAGAGTGGCAAGTTCAAGATATTATTGAGGACAAGTATAAATACGGAAGTTAACTCCTTTTTATCTTAATCTGTTTATATATCTTATTTTGTATTTCAATTTATCATTTATTCTGTAAGTTCTGCTGTAAACATATTTCCCTTTAACATCTATTATTATAAAGGTGCTTGGTGAACCTTTATCACCGATTCCTCTTGCATGGCCTGCGTCAATTTGCCACACTCCGCTTATATCGGTAATACTGTAGTTGTGTGTATGTCCGCAAAAGTAGGCTACAACATTTTTTTTCTTCAAAAGTTTCCAGAATCTTGTTCTGTTTTTTCTATAATAGTTTAAACTGCTCCTTTCGTGTCTCATTCTGACGGTGTCATAATCCGGCATCGGATAAGCCGGTGAATGACCGAAGACAAATATGTGCTCTTTTTTTGTTTTATTAATATCATTTAAAAGCCAGCCGTAGAGTTCATCGGTTATATTTCCTCCGCTTGTCTTTTTCTTCTCCTCTGTTCCGTAACCACCGCAATATTCATTGAGAATAATAAAATGTGAATTCTTGTAATCAAAAGAATAGGTCGTTTTTTTGCAGGATTTTGGTCCCCAATTAACGATATTGGGAGGCAGATCTCCATTTTTGTCTAATTTGTACTTTAATATCCAGTCCATATCCGAGCTTGTTTCAGCTTCATGATTACCTACTACAGGGAACCATAAAAAATCTTTGCCAAGATATTTTGAAATTGTCCAGTAAACCTGTGAAGGGGGATCAATATCTCCGGGACTTACCATAAAAGCTGATTTTGATACCTTTTTGATAGCTTCAACAACTCCTCTGAAATATTCCGGAGTATCATATTTTCCCTCTCCCGAATATCTTCTCATATCAGCTGTAACTGAGAAGGAGAATTTTTCCATGGAATAAAGATTGAAAACCATAAAGCCAAGCAATAATAAAATTAATGCTTTTGTAAATTTTTTCATATTACACCTCAATATAAAATCTCAATACTATTTTCGCCTAAAAGTGTTGATAATTCCTTAATTGTTTCTTTGGAAGGATTTATTCCGGGAATTTCATAGGATCTGACTTTCAATATTTTTGAGTTTACCTTTAATAAAAAATTAATAAGTGTATTTCCTCTGTTATTGTCAAGCATTCTGTAAAGTGTATCCTTAACAGAATCTAAATTATTATAATCGATTTTAATGTTAATCTCTCTTATATTTTTGTTGAGAGCTTCATCAATTGACATTATATCCTCTAATTGGATATTTTTTCTTGTATTAAACTCTGAAATTCTTCCCTTTATCCATACTATTGATGTATCATCTATAAGTTTAAAGTTTCCTTTTAATTTATCTTCAAAGGTAAGAACCTCTATTCTTCCTGTTAAATCCTCAACTGTTAAAATATATGTTTTTCTATCTCTTTTCTTTTTTACTGTTTTACCAACCACAACTCCGGCGATTTTAACAAAATCCTTGTGCCCGTTTTCCTCTTCCTGAATATCATTTATGGTTGTGTTAATTATTAAGTGTAATTTGTCTTCATACTTTAAAAGAGGTGATTTTGATATAAAAAAGCCTAAAACTTCCTTTTCAAATTTTAGCCTTAGATTTTCATCCCAATCACTTCCGCTTGCCGGAATTTTAATTTCCGGATACTCAGGTTTGAATAGGGTAGGTCCTCTGTTTATTTTATACTTTGAAACCATTTTTAAAGTATCATCAATCTTATCAAAAAAATCCATCCTTGAATCAATAAGCGAATCAAGAGCTCCTGCTTTTGTAAGAGCCTCAAGTATTCTTTTATTGATAGCCTTTGAATCAACCTCAAATAAAAGCTCCGAAAGATTTCTGAAATGCCCTAAATCCTTTCTTGTTTGAATTATGGATTCAACTGCTTTTTCTCCCACGTTTTTTATTGCTGATAATCCGAATCTTATTGTTGAATCATCCACTACAGTGAAACTTACCCCGCTCTCATTTATGTCCGGAGGAAGAACCTTTATCCCCATTTTTTTTGCCATATTTATATATTTAACAATATTATCCTGTCCGGCTGAACCTTTATCAGCTTCATTTTTAAGAAGAGCCGCTACATAGTAAACAGGGTATTCTGTTTTTAAGTATGCTGTTTGATAGGCTAAATAAGCATAGGCAGTTGCATGGGATTTGTTAAAACCGTATTTTGCAAACTCTGCCATCTTATCAAATATATTTTCAGCGACTTTTAGTGGTACATTGTTCTTGTTTGCTCCCTCAATGAATTTAACTCTCATATCAGCCATAAGTTTTTTCTTCTTTTTACCCATGGCCTTTCTCAATTTATCAGCTTCAGCCATGGAAAATCCGCCTAATACATTTGCGACTCTCATCACCTGCTCCTGATATACTATAACTCCGTAGGTGTCCTTTAAAATATCTTTAAGAGCCGGGTGATCATATTTGATTTTTGAACTATCAAATTTTCTCTGAATAAATTCTTCCGCCATACCAGATTTAAGAGGTCCGGGTCTGTAAAGTGCATTTAATGCTATCAAATCTTCAAATACGGATGGTCTGGCTCTTTTTAAAAGATCTTTCATCCCTCTGCTTTCAAACTGGAAAACTCCGTCTGTTTCGCCTTTTTGAAATAATTCAAAAACCTCTTTTATATCCAGTGGTATGTTTTCAAGATCTATGTTAAGATTTTTGTGCTTTTTAACAAGTTCCATCGTATCTGTGATTATGCTTAAATTTCTAAGGGCGAGAAGATCCATTTTTAGAAGTCCCAAAGCTTCTACATCTTCCATGGAGTACTGGGTTGTAATTTCATCTTTTTTCCCTTTGTAAAGGGGAAGGTATTCTGTGAGTGATTCCCTTCCTATAACAACACCGGCCGCATGGGTGGATGTGTTTCTCGAAAGTCCTTCAAGCTTTAATGCCATTTCAAGGATTCTTTTATAATTATTGTTTTTCTTAACCTCTTCTCTCAGCTCCGGTGATTCTTTAAGAGCAACGGATAGGGTGATTTTTCCTCCATCAGCGGTTCTTTCAGGTATCATCTTTGCAAGTTTGTCAACTTCACTTAACGGTATTTCAAGAACTCTTCCCACATCCCTTATCACAGCCCTTGCGGACATTGTTCCGAAAGTTATTATTTGAGCGACCTTATCCTTTCCGTACTTTTCTCTGACATAATCTATAAGTTCATCTCTTCTCTGAGATTCTATATCTATGTCAATGTCAGGCATTGAAATTCTTTCAGGGTTTAAAAATCTTTCAAAGATTAGATCATACTTTAAAGGATCAAGCTCTGTGATCCCAAGGCTGTAAGAAACAAGGCTTCCCACAGCAGAACCCCTTCCGGGACCTACTCTTATTCCTCTCTCTTTTGCAGCATGGATTATATCCTGAACAATTAAAAAGTAGCCGGGAAAACCCATCTTTTTAATCACTTCTATTTCATAATCAAGCCTTTTTTCATAATCTTCAAAGGGATGATTAACAGAACCATCCTTAATTGATTCTTTTATTTTAAAGCTTTTTTCTTCAAATCTTTTTCTTGTAAGCTCTTCAAAATAGCTCTCCTCGGAATAACCTTCGGGGATTGGAAATTTTGGCAGATAGTAGATTCTGTTTCCTTTTCCATCCTCTGTTTTAAATTCAAAATCCACGCTGTCTAAAATTTTCAATGTGTTTTCATATGCTTCTGGTAAATCCGGAAAGAGTTTAAACATTTCTTCCTGAGATTTAAAATAAAATTCTTCTGTTTTAAATTCCATAGGGCATGGTTCGCTTATGGTTTTTTGCATTTGAAGGCATAATAAAATTTTATGGGAAAGGGCATCCTCCTTTGTTAAATAGTGGGAATCATTTGTTACCACAAGAGGAATGCCTGTCTTTTTTGAAAGTTCTATTAATTTGGGATTAACAGCTTTTTGACTTTCATAGCCATTATCCATCAACTCAAGATAAAAATCTCCGTTAAAAATCTCCTTATACCAGAGGGCGATTTTTTCTGCATCTTCAAATTTGTTGTTAAGAAGGAGTCTTGGTATTTCCCCCTGTATGCATGCTGACATACCAATAAGGCCTTCAGAATATTTTTCAAGTATTTCTTTGTCAATTCTCGGTTTCCAGTAAAAACCCTCAAGATAGGAGGATGTTAGAAGCTTATTGAGATTTTTATATCCCTTCTCATTTTTCACCAAAAGGATTAAGTGGTAATAACCCTTCCCCTCTTTGTCCTTTTCCAATCTTGATTTTTTTGCAAGATAAGTTTCAACACCGATAATAGGTTTTATACCTGCTTTTTTTGCCTCAAAAAAGAATTGAACGGCTCCGAAGATATTACCGTGATCTGTAATGGCCACCCCCGGCATTCCGAACTCTTTGACTTTCTCAACCAAATCCTTTATCCTGATTGCTCCGTCAAGAAGCGAATACTCACTATGTAAATGCAAGTGCACAAAATTTTTCAATTTTCCCTCTTTTTTTAGTTTTATAATTTAATATTAGTTAAAGCTAATGTCAAATGAAAAAATCGTGAGAAATTAAAATATAATACAATATATGCAACCCTATTTTAAAATAATACTAAATATTGAGTTTTTTCTCATTTTTAATTTTTTATAGGTAAGCTGCATTCTTAGGATTTTTAAGTATGAGAAAAAAGCTTAATGTTGATGAGGTGCTCGATGCCATTAAATTTTTCTGATTAAACACATCTGTTTCGGTATGATTGTTTTTGACGCAGAGGAATAGGTTGATTTTATTTTAAAAATTAAATAATATTTGTTAATAATATGAATAAAAAAAAGAGGTATGAATGTGGTTTGAAGATTTGATGGGATTTAAGGAGGAGAATCCGGAGCAGGTAAGAAACAATATAATCCTTGAAAACGAAAAGATGATTTCTAAGATCAATGGCAAAACCTATCAATACGGACATCTTGAAATCATATCTTTGAAGGAATTAAAAAAAATAGCTCCCGATGTTGAATTTTTTAATGAAAAGATCTCACTTTCTGAAATTGTGGAAGATGTCCGAAATTTACATAAAGAAGAAGAGAATAGGGGAGCACTTTTTCAAGTGGCATCTCAGATTAATTTGTTAGAAATGACTGGTCCTGAGATTACTCCTGAGATGGGAGTAGGAATTTATGAGTATGATTTTACTCAGGGACCTGCATGTGCGATCGCCTGTGGTGCGGGAACCATATATAGAAACTATTTTGTGAAAATAGGTAATCAATTGGGACAGACAAAGGATAATCAGATTAATTGTCTGGAAGACTTGGGCAAGGAGATGAAAAATGAGGAATTATCTCTTTGGCGATTCCAAAACGGATATGTGTTTTCTGATATTAAAGGATTAAGGGCAATCTCTGAATTTTTAAATAATTTAAAAACCGAAGAATACGAAAGATTAAAGGGAAAATTAAAAATCGGTATTCAGTGGGATGTCGAGGTAACAATAGCTGATAAAAGGCAGATTGTATCCCAGGCCTATTGCTCAGCATTACCGGTCGCATACTCTGAAATAGATTCGGAATATTGGGAGGATTTTGCAAGATTCATATTGGAAGCAAGCTATGAAGCCACCTTTTATGCCGGACTGATAAATTATGCAAAAAGAGGCAACAAAAAATTGTATTTAACTTTACTCGGGGGAGGAGCCTTTGGTAATAAGATTGAGTGGATTTCAGATGCAATAAAAAAGGCTGTTATAAAATTTAAAAACACTCCACTTGATGTGAAAATAGTTAGCTATGGAAAAACAAATCCTAAAATTAAAGAATTAATCACTCAACTGAATGAAATTTTTTGAATTGAGTCTTATTAAAAGTAGCGGGGAATTCTTTTGCTTTTAGTGTTTTTTATGATTAATTTATCGCTTTCTGTAAAATTATTTTTTACCAAAGAGGGAATTTTAGCTTTTTTAAAATGCTAACATAAAAAATGAATCAGATTGGTGTCGGGTAAATTTTTATACAATTCCTTTTTTTTTAGTTAATGAAAAGTGTGAGCTTCTCCATGAAAATAAAATAACAAAAACCATTTCAAAAAGAGAAATTAAAAATAGCGAAAGAGGTAATTAAAGGATTAAAGAATTTTAAATCCCGGAAAAAACTTCTTTGTGGTATTGAAAAAGTTTCGAGAAAAAAGGATGTACAATAAATTGTATTTGAATTATAAATGTGTTTTATGAATATCCTTCTGACATAGAGCAGGTGGTGTTGATTTTAAATTAAAAAATCCCCCCGAAATTTTTTTCGGGGGAATTTACTATGTTTAATTGAGATTTTTTATTTTTCCTTTTGTTTTGAAGAGCTGCTGAATTGTCCAGTTCCGTATGAGATGTTGCTAAATTGCTTGGTGGTACCTACGGACATTCTGTTTGAATTAGAGGGAGATAAATTATTATTTGATTCTGATGATGAAAATATATTTCCGTTAGAGGAGATGCTAATTAACTCTGTTGCCGTGATATTGGTGTTTTTCAGAAATCTCCTTTGCATCACATTTATTCTGTTTGAGGATATTCCTAATCTCGGGCAAATAACAGAGTTTGTTTTACTATCGTATTTTAATTTTATTTTTCTTCTGAAAGCCCATTTAGCATCTTCGGAAAAACTTCTGAAATTGGGATAATAAATTTTGGAAGATACGTTCTCTTTAATGTTTTGTGAATTTTTTTGTATGTAATTGATCGGTCTGTCCGAGATTATTATTTTCCCGTTTTTAAATTTATCGTTGTCTCTGTGTATTAATCTTATTCTGTTTTGAGGGATTATTTTTGAATAATTAACCTGTTGTACATATCTTTTTACTATTCTATATGAAGTATTATCAAGTTTTTTAAAGATTTTTCTTATTTCTTTCGGAACTTTTTCAAAATCCGGTTTACTCTTTTTTCTACCGAATTTCTTTTTGTACTCCTCTCTCCATTTTTCAATCCCTTCATTGCGATAGGTCAGATATAGATCAATTGAACCCCAGTATGGAACTATGTATTGATCTATAAAATCCTGGTTCCATGCGTATATTGTGTTTTCACCAGATGAGATTTTTTTAATCCAGCTCTCCTTGAAAACCGACCCCGGAATCCAGATCCATCCTCTTTCTTTTGACCAATGCCAGGTTCCGAGATGAGCGGGGACCCAGCTCCATTCCTGTTTTGGGACTACAAATATTTTCCCGTTAATTTTATAATAATCAGCGAAAATAAAAGGTCTGTCGTATTTAAAGAATTCATCGGCAGGTACCCAAACATATCCGAAAATTTTATCATATACCCATTCTCCGTACAAAGATGACCATTTTTCCGCAAATTTCACAATGGCCAGAGGATATCTGTAAATCACTTTCGGGACAACACTTTTCCCGTAATGAAGTTTTTTAAAATTATCGTTAACTGATTTATTCCATGCCAGAAAATCTTTGAAAAGTGTGTGGTCAGCCTTAGAAAGAGCGTAATCTTTCACTATTTTAACTGCATTTCCTTTTTTAATTTTCTTTGTGATTAGATGTTTGACATCTTTTCCGTATCTGATTTTCACTTTTCCTCTTTTTACGAATAGTGAAGTATTATTAGTAACAGGATAATAAGCCAAAATATTGGTAGAATTGTTGTGCATCAGGACATTTGCATTTGGAGTTTGAATTTCAAATATCTCTCTGTTGTAAGTGTTAATCATGGAGTAGAGTTTACCCTTTTTTAAAAGTAAAGATGTTAACTTCTTTGATGATACCAATGATTTTGCACTTATAAGATTAACCGTTAATTCGGTGTTATTATCAAGTCTGATTATGGTGCCGTTATCAAATTGAAGTTCGCAACGGGCATCCTTAGCGGTTGTAATCAAATCTCCTGCCACAATAGGTAAATTTACCGTTGCTTTGTTAATTGTTCCGTCCGACCTCTTGATTGTAACCTCTCCTTTTGTAAGTGTTATGTGCCCGTAGTGAGGAGTATCCGTGATTTGAGAAGCTGATAAAAAAAAGACTAAAAAGCTAATAACCAGAGCAGCCAGGAGTATTCTTTTTTTCATTTTTACCTCCCTTTATAAAATAAAAATAAACATCAAATATTGTACCACCACGAAAATCAAGAGGAATAAGTAAATATTACTACCAAAATATTTTCATTATTGTAAACTTTTGTTAACATCTGATAATAAAAATATACAAATTAACTCCTCACTACTGTCTGCTAAAATTCCGGTCTTAAAAAAGGTGGAAAATAAAGAATGTCAGGAGAATATTTCGGTTAAGATTTGTTTCTCCTTAAAGTCATTGCATATTATGCACTTTTGTTCGGAGGGATTCCTATCCTTTTATTTTCTTCCATTATATTTACCGCTATTATCCGTTTCGGTAAGATTATTTTTGACGCAAAGGGAAATCTTGACACAATTAAGTCCTTAATTTATAATCATCAAATCATGAGAAAATGGGTATATGTTAAAGATTTAAAAAATTATGTTGGAGATACGATTGAGATCAGAGGTTGGGTTTACAACCTGAGATCTTCCGGAAAGGTGAGATTTATTTTGTTAAGGGATGGAACCGGTATTGTTCAAACTGTGATGTTTTCTCCCACAAAGGATTCCCCTCAATTTAAAAAGTTTGATAAATTATCTCTTGAAAGCTCTGTGATACTATGGGGAAAAGTAAAGGAGGAGAAGAGATCACCAGGAGGAGTGGAAATAGAAATTGAGGATTTTGATATAGTTCAGATTAGCGAAGAGTATCCGATTCAGAAAAAGGAACATAGTATCGGGTTTTTAATGCCTTTAAGGCATCTCTGGATAAGATCAAAAAAGCAGCACGCAATCTTAAAGTTGAGAGATATATTAATATGGAAAATAAGGGAGTTTTACAAAAAAGAGGGATTTACTCTTGTAGATACTCCGATTTTAACTCCTTCTTCCTGTGAGGGAACGACAACTCTTTTTGAGACAGAGTATTTTGACCAGAAAGCATACCTTTCCCAGAGCGGACAGCTTTATAATGAAGCAAATGCAATGGCATTCGGAAAAGTGTATTGCTTTGGCCCCACATTTAGAGCTGAAAAATCCAAGACAAGAAGGCATCTGATTGAGTTCTGGATGGTGGAGCCTGAAGCTGCATACTACAGGTTTGAGGATATGATAGGAGTGGCTGAGAGATTTGTTGAATATATTGTTCAGGAAACAATAAAAGAGGGAAAAGAGTATCTTGATATACTTGAAAGGGATTTATCTCAATTGGAGAATGTAAAAGCCCCTTTCCCAAGGATTAAATACACGGATGCCTTTAAAATATTAAAGGAAGAGGGCTCTCAAACTCCGGAGGGAGAGGATTTCGGAGGGACGGATGAGACGATAATCTCATCAAAATTTGATAAGCCTGTTTTTGTAACTCATTTTCCTGCAAAAATCAAGGCTTTTTATATGCAACCTGATCCGGAGGCTCCGGATTACACTCTCAGCTTTGATTTACTGGCTCCGGAAGGATACGGTGAGATTATCGGCGGAAGTGAAAGAATCTATGATTATGATCTTTTGTTAAAAAAACTTAAGGAACACGGATATACTGAAGAGGATTATAAATGGTATCTTGACCTTCGAAAATACGGAAGTGTTCCCCACTCAGGTTTCGGATTGGGGCTTGAAAGAACATTATCATGGATAACAGGTATTCATCATATAAGAGAAGCAATCCCGTATCCGAGAACACTCTATAATCTTTATCCGTAATGCCTTCTTTTTCAATTGATATTCACGGTTGTCCCAAGGCGGTTTATGATAGTGAGGTAATAGCAACAAAGCTCTTTGAACATGATTTTGACTTTAAAGAAGAGGATGAAAAAAGGGATTATACTGTTATTTTCACCTGTGGGTTTTTAAAGGCTTCAAGAGAAGAGTCCGACGAGGCTATAAGAAAAGCTCTGAGCAATCCTGAAAAAAACGGAAAAGTCGTTGTTGTGGGATGTTACAGCCAGATTTATTTTAATGAATTAAGGAAAAAATTTCCCGATGTTTATCTTTTTGCGGGTGTAAATGAATTTCAAAGGCTTCCGGAGATTTTAAGAAAAAGAGAAAATCTGATTTCAAAAAATTTTGAAAAAGAGTTCGAATTCAGCGGGAAAGCAATTCTTACAGGCAAATATTGGGATTATCTGAAAATTTCCGAAGGATGCTCCCACAAGTGCAGTTTTTGTATTATTCCCGGGATAAGAGGACAATACAGATCAAGAGATTTTGAGTCAATAAAAGCTGAGCTTGAAATGTTGGAAAGTATAGGAATAGAGGAGATTAATATTATATCTCAGGATAGTTCTTATTATGGAATAGACAGAGGAAACCAGCAGCTTGTTAAATTATTGGAGCTGATTGAGAATAATTATGACTTTCACTGGATAAGAGTTCTCTACCTTAATCCCATGCATATAAATGATGAGATAATAGAAAGGATAGGGCAGGGGAGGGTCCTTCCCTATTTTGACATACCTTTTCAGCATTCATCCGAAAAGATTTTAAAAGATATGAAAAGAGCAGGAGATAAAAAAGCATATATGAAAATTGTGGAAAGAATCAGAAAAATGCATCCTGAAGCTTTTATCAGAACCTCTTTGATAACAGGCTTTCCTGGAGAGGGGGAGAGAGAGTTTAAAGAGCTTGCTGATTTTGTTAAGGATGCAGAGTTTGATCATCTTGGAGTTTTTGTATACTCTGATGAACCTTTATCTTCCTCTTACCTTTTAAAAGACAAAGTGCCAGAAGATACGGCGAAGGAAAGATCAGAAATTATCTATGAAATTCAGAACGAGATATTTCACAAAAAATTAGAAAAATTAAAAGAGAGAGTGTTTGAATCAATTTATGAATATGAAGATGATGATTTTATTTATTCAAGGTTCTGGTTTCAGGCACCTGAGGGAATTGACAGTTTTTCATATATTGAAAAAAGAGATGGTCTGAATATGAAACAACCATTTTTCAAAGCCAAAATAAAAAAGTTTGATTTTGAGTTGAATGGTTTTGAAGTAAAATATTTTTCATAGCCCTTTTTTTTTCTTTACTTTTGGTTTAATCTGTGATAAAAAATTGGATGACTTCAAAGAAAGAGCCATTTGAAATACTTGTTTCTTCGGTAAGAAGATATATAAATGCTGGAGTAAAGAGCAGACTCTGGAAATTTCTATCAAAATTAAGACCTGAGGATATAGCAAGAATTATTGACAGACTTGTTTTTGAGAATAAAAAAATCATTTTTGAACTTTTAAAAGAGAAAGATATAGCACTTCTTGCAGAAGTTTTGAGCGAAATAGATCCCGAAGATGCGGTTGAACTTCTCAAAGATTTGTCTCCCAGGGAAATATCCGAAATCTTAAATGAATTTTCCTCTGATGATGCAGCTGAACTTTTATCTGAGTTTCCTGAGGATCTTAAACAGAAAGTAATTCAATGTATGGATAAAGAGGAATCTGAGGATGTTAAGGAGCTCTTACAGTATGAAGAGGATACAGCCGGTAGAATTATGTCCACCGATTATTATGCTCTGGAAGAAAACACCAGTGTAAGTGATGCAATAGCGGCGATTCAGCTTGCCACTGATGTTGAAGTACCTTTTTATCTCTATGTTGTGGATAAGGATTCAAGATTAACAGGTGTTGTTTCTTTGAAAAAACTTCTTTTATATCCTCCTAAAACAAAACTTAAGGATATAATGTTGAAGGATATAATATATGTTACAACAGATACAGATCAGGAAGAGGTGGCAAGAAAGGTGGAAAGGTATAATCTTGTGGCAATTCCTGTTGTTGATAAGAATAAAAAATTAGTCGGTGTGATCACAGTTGATGATGTCATTGATATTATAAGAGAAGAGGCGACAGAGGATATATACAGAATGGCAGGTGTTGTCGAAGGTGAAAGGATTCAGGACCCTGTTTTTGATTCAATAAAAAAGAGAATTCCCTGGCTTATGCTTGCACTTTTAACCACATTTTTTTCAGCTATTGTTATCACATATTTTGAAGGAGTTATTAAAAATGCTGTTATTCTTGCAGCTTTAATGCCCCTTGTTGCAGCTCTGGGAGGAGTTGCCGGCAATCAAACCAATGCTGTTGTCGTGAGAGAGCTTTCAATGGGTGATTTTGACTGGAAAATGGGCAAAAGACTTCTATTAAAACATTTTCTTTTAGGAGTGGCTCTTGGTATTTTAGTGGGAGTTGGGGGAGCGTTATTTATTAAAATCGCATATAAATTTCTCAATATAACAACAGGTCTTAATATTGGGATTGATTCCGGAATTATTATGATTTTCGGGATAGGTATATTTTTCAATATTTTAAACGGGCTTTTAATGGGGACTATCATACCGATGTCATTCAGATTTGTCGGTCTTGATCCCGCTCTTTCATCAAATATGTTTGTATCAATGTTTACCGATACTTTCGGATTTTTTATCTTTTTGCAATTGGCAAAAGCCTTTTATCATGTGTAGTTTATGAGAATCACGGAAAGAGGATACACCCTTTATTATTATGACGGAGGGGGAATAGATAAAATAGTCTATTTTTTCACTGAAAACAGAGGAGTTTTACCGGCTATTGCAAAAGGAGCTAAAAAGAGCAAGAATCGTTTCGGAGGTAATCTCGAACCTTTGAATGAGGTTGAAATTATTCTTTATGAAAAGGAAAACAGAGAAATGCCTATAATAGAGAAGGTTAATATTATTAATGAAAATTTCTCTCTTTTTGAAGATTTTGACTCATTCAATTATCTTATGACAATAGCTGATATAATAATAAAATTCACTCCGCACAATATAAAACAGGAAAAGCTTTATCGGCTCTTTTCCGCAGTACTTTCAGCCCTTAAAAAGGGAGTTAATATTGAAAAACTATTTTCCTATTTTATCATCTGGTTTTTAAGGATTGAGGGTATGCTTCCTGAATTTTCCCGGTGTTACAATTGTGGAAAAGAGTTTAAAAATTTTGAGGATTTTTATGTTTCTGAGGATGGCTCAAGCCTTTTATGCAGTGATTGTAAAAGTTCAAAATCTATTTATATCCCTTCATCATTTAAAATCTTTTATCAATTAACAAAATCCATGGCTCCTGTTGAATGCTCTTCAATAGAATTCAAGGAATCGGAGAAAATAAGAAAGTTTTTAATCAAACTTTTGAAAATCTACGGCGAAAAAAACTTAAAATCCTTTAAATACCTTGAAAAGCTCTCCGATTAAATATCAAAGATTATATCCGCATAATAGTAAATTCTTTTTTTTATGATTTTAAGGTTATGATAGGTGACTGCCTTTATGTCATAATTCGGAATAAAGGCCTTTTCTTTTAATCTTTTAAAATAAATATAGCCTTTAAGCTCATTTTCATTTATTTTTTCAAATTCAGCCTTTGTAAAATAGAGAAAATCTGTTTCATAAAGATATAGGAGTTCATTTAAAAATTTCACAAGGAGGGATTCATATGATTGAGCGAAAAGTTTAAATTCTTTCTTTTTTTTATTGGATTTGTATTCTTTTACCTCTTTTACTAATAGTATGGAAAGCCCTTTTGCAGCATTTTGAAAAAGCTCGCCGATTGTTTTACCTCTGACAGAGATTCCGATATCAGCCGTTGTGTAAAATACTTTTATCCCTTTAGTGTTCAAGATATTGATTTTATGAATTTTAAAACTTCATCTCTTGTGTCTTCCCTTTCAAGGGCGAGCCTAATGTTTGCCTTGACAAAGCCTGCCTTATTGCCTGTATCAAATCTTTCCCCTTCAAAAACATAGCCATAAACAGGAATTTTTGTGCTTATTTTTTTTATTGCATCTGTAAGCTGGATTTCTCCCTTTTTCCCTGCTTCAAGATTGTCAATTTTGTTAAAAATCTCTCTGGGTAGGATGTATCTTCCTATTATGGCAAGCTTTGAGGGAGCTTCCTCCGGCTCGGGTTTCTCAATCAAATCCTCAATTTTAAAAACCCTTTCGTCAATAAATTCACCCTTTACTATTCCATAGGAGCTTACATCCTTTTCCTCTACCTCCATGAGAGATATGTAAATTCCAGGTCTTTCCTTGAATGCTTCTATCATCTGCAGGAGAACCGGTTTTTTTGAAAAAATTAGATCATCAGGAAGAAGAACCGCAAAATAGTTTTCATTTACAATTCCTTTTCCATAATTAATGGCATCACCCAGACCTTTCGGAAAAATCTGACGAACTGAGATTATCTTAATCATAGAGGATAGGTGTTTTAATTTATCTCCATACTTTTCTTCAAGATGGGAATAGTCAAAAAAATTAAGTATGGATTCCTTTCCAGGAGAGGTTATAAAAATTATCTCATCTATCCCTGAATTTTTTATCTCATTGACTCCGTAATATATCACGGGGTGGTCCACTACCGGGAAAACCTCTTTGGGTATTATCTTTGTCATAGGAAGCATTCTGCTTCCTATTCCGGCTGCCGGTATTATGCACTTTTTTATCATTTATTTTTCTCCTCTAAAAACTTTGTTTTACAATTTTCGGAACAAAAATAAAATGTTTCTCCTTTGTATTCAAGTTTTATTGCATGATCTTTCGGAAGGAAAATACCGCAAAAAGGATCCTTAACTAAATCTCCTTTTATAACCTCACTCTTTTTTCCCTCTTTCTCTTTGTTCAAAGGCTCTGTCAAAAACTTATAAACGAGATAGAGTATGTATCCCCCTAAAAATAGAAAGAAAAGTTTAAAAAAGATTCTTATCATTGACTCTGGATTTTCTCTCTTATCTCCTTTTCAATTTCCTCAGCTAACTCTTTTTTGTTTTTTAACAGATTCCTTACATTTGCTTTACCCTGTCCGAGTCTTTGTCCCCTGTATGAAAACCATGTGCCCAATTTTTCAATAATTCCCAATTCCACTCCGAGATCAATGATTTCTCCCTCTTTTGATATTCCCTCTCCGTATATTATTTCAAGTGAAGCTTCTTTAAAAGGAGCGGCAAGTTTATTTTTAACTATTCTTGCCCTTGTCATAATTCCAACCTGTTTTGTTCCCTCTTTGAGGCTCATTATCCTTTTCACTTCAATTCTGACCGATGAATAGAATTTTAATGCTTTACCACCTGTTGTGGTTTCAGGACTTCCCATAAAAAATCCGATTTTTTCTCTGATTTGGTTTATAAAGACTAAACAGGTTTTTGAACGGCTGACAATTGCCGTTAATTTTCTCAGTGCCTGAGACATCAGTCTTGCCTGAAGACCCATATGGGAGTCTCCCATCTCCCCTTCAAGTTCTGCCTTTGGAACAAGTGCTGCCACTGAATCTATGACAATTATATCAACAGCTCCGCTTCTTATGAGAGTTTCAGCAATTTCAAGAGCCTGCTCACCATAGTCAGGCTGTGATATGTAGAGATTCTCAATGTCAACACCGATTGCCGCAGCATACTTTGGATCAAGAGCATGTTCCACATCAATAAAGGCAGCTATGCCTCCGTTTTTCTGAGCTTCTGCGATTGCATGGAGAGCCAATGTTGTCTTACCTGAGGCTTCATTACCATAGATCTCAACTATCCTTCCCCTCGGAAGTCCTCCTATTCCCAGAGCTGTATCCAGACTTATTGAGCCTGTGGGAATTGAAGGAATGTTTATTACATCAGTATCTCCGAGTCTTCTCAGATAACCTTTACCATACTGTTTTTCTATCTGACCGATGGCTGTTTCAAGAGCCTGTTTCCTTCTATCATCAGTAACCTGAGTTACCTTATGATCCTTTCCTCTTTTTTGTGCTACCATTAAAAAACCTCCTAATTTTTCTTATTTAATAATTTATATCTTATTTCTTCAAGATTTTCAATTCCATCTATTTTGATTATTTTATTTTTTGACTTTTCCCCTCTAATGATTTTGATCTTTGATTTTGCGATTTTCAGTTTTTTGGAAAGAGTTTCAATTAACTCCTTGTTTGCCTTTCCATTCTGAGGTTTTGAGATTAACTTTATCTTAAGATTTTTATCTTCAAATACTATTTCTCTTTTTTTTGAGGAGGGGATTACTTTAATCTCTATGTTCAAACTATTCTCCCAAAATACTCCTGATTTTCTCATCCCTTTCCTTTTCAAGCTCAATCCTCTCTTTAATTCTCTTCAAATCTTCAATAAGTCTTGTAATTTCAGACAGGGTTTCCATTTGAGTTCTCTTTAAATCTCCGATCTCTTCCTGAATTTTTCTAACCTCATTGTACGCATCCTTTGTTATCTCCTCTGCCTTAAGTTCGGCTTCTTTTATGATAAGTTCACTCTCCCTCAATGTTTTCCCCTTGTATTCATCAACCCATTTTTGTGTGGACATTATGGTTTTTTTCAAAAGCTCTTCTCTGCTCATAAGATCCTTTATTGTTTCTCTCTGTTTCAGATTTTCCTCTTCAAGACGATCTCTTTCCCTCTGCAGAATTTCAAACTGCTCTGCTATGTAAATTAAAAATGATCTTACCTCTTCAGGATCATAACCCTTAAACCTGGTTTTAAACTCCTGTTTCTGGATATCTGTCGGTGTTAAAGCCATATTAACCTCCTATGAGGCTCTTTCGGATAAGAACCTCTCCATACATATAAAGTGTATCAAAAATTGTGTATCTAATAAAATATATTACTATTATCAAAAGAATAGGGGAAAAATCTATACCCCCGATTACCACAGGCAATCTTCTTCTTATCCATCGGAGCGGAGGATCTGTGATTTCAAAGAGAATTCTGATCATCGGATGAACCGGAAATCTGACAAACCAGGTAATAAAGGCAGCTATTACTATTAAAAATATGTAAAGATTTGCTATCAAATCCCCAACAGCTCCAATTGCTTTTAAAAGATTTCCTAAAAAGATCATTGGTAACTCCTCTCTCCGAATATTCCCCTTCCGATTCTTACCATTGTGGCTCCCTCCTCAATGGCTATCAGGTAATCTTCACTCATTCCCATTGAAAGCTCCTCTATGCTTACATTATCTGAAACAAATGGTCTGTATCTCTCAAATATTTCTCTCATCTCAATAAAATATTTTCTTGAATTTTCAGGCTCCGGACTGTATGGTGGAATTGCCATAAATCCTTTTAAAATCACATTGTTTTTATTACTGATAATATCTAAAACCTCATCTATCTGCCCTTTTAAAAAACCTGATTTGCTTTTCTCTTCACCAATATTTATTTCTATCAAAAAGGGGTAAATAATTCCCTTTTCAGCTGCAATTTCATCTATTTTATCAATATGTTTGATTTTTGAAACTGATTGGATAATTGAAAATTTTTCCATAATTTTTCTAATCTTATTTGTCTGCAGTGTTCCTATAAAGTGCCAGTTTATATCCAGTTCTTTAAGCTCCTCCATCTTTCTTAAAGCTTCCTGATATCTGTTTTCCCCGATGTCCTTTATCCAGGATTCATAAGCCTCTTTTATTGCTTCCGACGGAAATGTCTTTGATACTGCGATAATTTTTATATCTCTTTCAATGGACCTTTCCTTTTTTAATGTTTCTATTCTATTTCTTATATCTATTATTCTCTCTCTAATTCCCTTCATTTTCTTAAAGTTTACAGCAAATAACCCAAATAGTCAATATTACCCTTTGCGTCAAAAATTATAATTAATTTGAAGATTTTGCTGAGAATCCTAACCACTTAACTTTTATCTATTTTTATCGTATTATTAATAATTATAATAAAATAAGGAGGAATTATGTTTAAAAAAGAGGTTTATATTAGAAGAAGAGAAAAACTCAGAGAGCTTATGGGTTCAAATGGTATTCTGCTTTTTGTGGGAAACAATGATGTCCCTATGAATTATCCGGCAAATCAGTATCATTTCAGACAGGACAGCAGTTTTCTTTACTTTTTCGGAATTGATGAGCCTAACTTTTCAGCAATAATTGACACTGATTCAGGTGATGAGATTCTTTTCGGAGATGATTTTGAGATAGATGATATTATCTGGATGGGAGATCAACCAACTGTAAAAGAGAGAGCTGAGGAAGTGGGTATTTCAAAAACTTTACCTTTAAAAGAGCTTTCAGGAATAATTAAAAAGGCTATTGATTCCGGAGGAAAGATTCACTATCTTCCTCCGTATAGAGCAGATGTTCTCTTAAAAATATCAGAGCTTACAGGAATCCCATACTCTGAAGTTAAATCAAAGTCTTCTGTTGAGCTTATAAAATCTGTTGTTAAGTTAAGGGAGAAAAAATCTTCGGAAGAGATAGCGGAGATTGAAAAAGCTGTTAATATTACAAGGGAGATGCATATTGAGGCAATGAAAAATGCAAAACCCGGAATTTATGAAAGGGATATTGCCGGTTTAATAGAGGGAATTGCTCTTAGAAGGGGAGCCGGTATATCATTTCCTGTGATTTTTACGATTCACGGGGAAACTCTTCACAATCACTATCATGGAAATTTGATTGAAGAGGGAAGATTAATAATCAATGATTCGGGAGCTGAAACAACATTGCACTATGCAGGGGATATAACAAGAACCTTTCCTGCCGGAAAAAAATTTGATTCAAGGCAGAGGGATATATACTCCCTTGTCTTGAAAGCTCAAAAGAAAGCTATTTCAATGCTTGCTCCCGGAGTATTTTACAGAGATGTTCATCTTGAAGTTTCAAAGGTTTTTGCAGAAGGTTTAAAGGAGCTTGGTTTGATGAAAGGAGAGCCTGAAGAGGCTGTCAAAGAGGGAGCCCATGCACTTTTCTTTCCCCATGGTCTCGGACACATGATGGGACTTGATGTCCATGATATGGAAAATTTGGGAGAGGATTATGTTGGTTATAGAGAGGGACTTAAGAGGAGTAATCAATTTGGCACAGCCTATTTAAGGCTTGCAAAGGAGCTCGAGCCGGGCTTTGTTTTCACTGTTGAACCGGGGTTATACTTTATTCCAAAACTCATAGATTTATGGAAATCAGAGGGAAAATTTAAAGATTTTATAAACTATGAGAAGGTTGAAACATACAAGGATTTTGGCGGTGTTAGAATAGAGGATGATTATCTTGTAACAGAAAATGGTGCAAGATTGTTGGGAGATCCGATTCCGAAAGAAATAGATGAAGTTGAAGCAATAAGGGATAAGGCTTACTAATATAAATTCAGGTGGGACATATGAAAGAAAAATTTAAGGATAAGGTTATTGTTATAACGGGAGCATCTTCCGGGATAGGAAAGGAATTGGCTGTTCAGCTTTCAAAGTTTGGAGCAAAACTTTCACTGGGAGCAAGAAATGAAAAAAAATTACAAGATGTAGCAGAGGAGTGTGAAAACAATGGAGCTGAAGTTATTTTTGTTAAAACAGATGTTTCAAAAAAAGAGGAGTGCAAGAACTTAATTAATGAAACAATAAAAAAATTCGGCAAAATTGATATTCTTGTAAACAATGCCGGAATTACAATGTGGGCAAGATTTGATGAAATTGAGGATTTGTCCATTTTTGAAAAGATAATGAGAGTAAACTATCTTGGTAGTGTTTACTGCACATACTATGCTCTTCCTTATCTTAAGAAAAGTAAAGGGCTCATCGTCGGAATTTCATCACTTACGGGGAAAAACGGAGTTCCGACAAGAACAGCCTATGCTGCAAGCAAACATGCAATGGCAGGATTTTTTGATTCTCTGAGAATAGAACTTTCAGACTATGGGGTTGATGTGACAATGATCTATCCCGGATTTGTAAGTACGGATATAAGAAAAAATGCTTTAGGAAAGGATGGTAAACCTTTAGGTGAAAGCCATATTAAAGAGTCAGGGGTAATGGATGTTGAAACATGCGCAAAGCTTATTATAAAGGCAATGGCTAAAAGAAAGAGAGAGCTTGTGATGGGGATGAAAGGAAAGATAGGACTTTTTTTAAAACTTTTCTTCCCGTCTTTGGTTGATAAGATAGCAAAAAAAGCAATAGAGAGCGGTAAAACATAATAGATATTCTTGAATATGATTTTTATTGATTGTAAGATTGGGTAGAAATCAAGTGATCTTTTAATTATAAAAATATGCTTATTTTAAACTTATCCGTTTCGGTAAGATTATTTTTGACGCAAAGGGATTATTCAAAAACAAAAAATATTATGCTATTATTTTTATATGAATAAAAAATTGAAGAATTTACCCATAGGTATAAGTGATTTTGAAAGTATAATAAATGAAGGCTATCTTTACATAGATAAGACACAACATCTTTACAATCTTATTAGCTCCGGGAAATACTATTTTCTCTCACGACCTCGAAGGTTTGGAAAATCATTATTAGTTTCAACCTTTTATAATATATTCAGAGGTAAAAAGGAGTTATTCAAGGGATTGTATATTTATAATAGTGATTATGAGTGGGAAGAGTATTCTGTGGTTAGATTGGATTTTAATCTTATTTCCAATGATAATAAAGGGATACTTGAAAATGATATCAAAGAGACATTAAATAATAAATTGAAAGATAATGGAATAGAAGAAGTTGATTATGAGAAATCAATTGAGAAATTTTTTGAGGCTTTTATAGAAAGTATATATCAAAAGCATAATAAACAGATAGTTTTTCTAATAGATGAGTACGATAAACCTATAATAAGCCATATAGGGAAGGGAAAAGAAGAGTTAAAGATAGCGGATGAGAACAGAGAATTATTAAAGGATTTTTACGGAGTATTAAAGGGAGGAACAATAGTTAGTAAAACGAGATTCGTATTCATAACAGGGATAACGAAATTCTCAAAGGTATCAATATTTTCGGAGCTTAATAATCTGACTGATCTTACAATGGATAAGAGATACTGCGATATATTGGGAATAACGGAGGAAGAAATAGACAGGGATTTAACTCCATATATTGAAAGATTTTGTGAGGAAGAAAAGCTTGATTGTAATGAGTTGAGGGAGGAATTAAGAAATTATTACAATGGTTATAGATTTTCAGCAAAGGATGTAAAAGTATACAATCCCTTTTCACTTTTTTCAGCTCTTGAGAAGAGAAGTATAGAGAATTATTGGTTTGAGACTGGAACACCTACATTTTTGATAAATCTAATAAAAAAACAAAATATATACATACCTGAATATGAAACACTTGAAGCGAGAGAGAGTTTATTTTCAACCTATGAATTATCAAAACTCAGTGTATTACCTCTGATGTTTCAGTCAGGCTATCTGACAATAAAAGGATATGATAACAGGTCAAAGGTATATAAGCTTGGGTATCCGAACAAAGAGGTAAAAGAATCATTTACAGAGAGTTTGTATTATGAGATATCAGGACTTACGAGGGATACGAAGTTTGCAAAGGTAGGAGTAAAGATAGAGGACGGAGAGATAGAGGAAGCGATAGAGATAATAAAGAGTATATTTTCAGAGATACCCTACACATTAATGAGAGAGGAAATGATAAACGAGTTTTACTTTCATATGATGTTTTATTTAATAATATCGGCAAGTGGGGTAGGAATTACATCTGAGATATTGACGGCAAAGGGAAGGATAGATGCATTGATAGAGACGAGGGACAGGTTTTATATAATTGAATTTAAATGCAATCAGGATTCAAGTAAAGCGATACAGCAAATAAAAGAGAAGGGATACTATGAGCCTTATAAGAACAGAGGTAAGGAGATAATATTAATAGGGATAAATTTTTCGACGAAGGATAAGAATATAGCGGATTATAAGGTGGAAAAAGCATTGAGCATTGAGCTTTGAGCTTTGAGCTGTTCACAAGGAATGTGACTAATAACTTGTTAGCAATTATCTTTTCTCTTTTATTAGTTTTAATTAAAAGAAATTTACTGATAACTTAATACAATTAGCATTCAAAAATCAGCTCAATGCTCAAGGCTATGGGCTCAAAGCTAATATGGTGAATCGCCCTACGGTTAATTATATATTTAATAAAAAAAACACAAACAACAAAAAATTAAATACCAACAACTCCAATTCCCAATTCACTATTCCCAATTCACGATTTAGCTCAACGCTATTTTCACCTGTTGATTCGGTGTTTTTTTGGTAATATAATAGGGATAGATTGGCGGAGGAATGGATGAAGAGGAAATTTTTTATCGTTGTGATTTTGGTTGTTTTGTTTAGCTTTGTTTCTTGTAAGACCGAAGATAATACGGAAAATGAACCTACAT
>JALVQI010000162.1 GCA_027031485.1 Candidatus Aminicenantota bacterium
TTCCCAATCAATTTCCACATCATAATCAGGAAAATCTATATTAGCCTCTATCTGAGAAAGTAAAATCAAAATAGATTCTCTGATTTCTTTAACCTTTTGTGAAAGACTTCCTTTAAGATAAGAAAAAGAAAGTTTTATCCCATCATAAGAAGAACTTTTCACCAGCGTTTCGAGAGCTTCAGCTTGAATTAAATCCATTTTTCCATTCAAGAAAGCTCTTTTTGTAAACTCTCCCGGCAGTGCTGCTCTGACTCCCCTTGAATAGAAATTTTTTAACAGTTTGTCCACTATTAACATATTTCCATGTGTGTGAATTTCTATTAAATCCTCCCCTGTATATGAATTTGGTTTCTTAAAATAAAGCAGAATGATTTCATCAGAAAGATCCTTTTCCAATTTTATAAAGCCATGGTTCACTTTCCCCGCTACAATTTTTCCCTTGTAAATTTCTTTTATTCTTTTTAATGAATCATCCCCTGTTAACCTTATTACCGCAATGGCTGACGTTCCGGGAGGTGTTGAGAGAGCAACAATGGTATCATGTTCGCTAAGAGACATTTTTTCTTATTTTTACTCTTTTATAATAACCTTCTCCTATGCTTTCTGTTGCCAATCCTTTTTCTGAAGCTATTATGTGTAAATATTTTCTATCGTATGGATTTAATTTATCTGTTAAAAAATCTTCATTCTCCTTTAGTTCTCTTTCAGCCTTTTCAATTAATTCTTTTATTTTTGCTTCTTTCCTTTTCCTGAAACTATTTTCTGTATCCACCCTTATAACTGCACCTATTTTCTCTCCTATTATTTTATTCAGAAGATACTGAAATGCTATCAAAAGCTCACCATCATTTTTCTCAAACCACCTAACATCTTTTCCCTTTATTATTACATCCTTAATCCTCTCTTCTTTCTTCTCAAACTTGAACATTATCCTGAAATATGTCCTTCTTTTAAATTCCTCCAAAAATGGTGTTAGCTCTTTGTCATAATATTCTTCGTTCGGAAAGGCTTTTATAACAATCTTCTTTTCTTTTTGAGAAAAAAGAGAGCTTTTTTCTGTATCTATTTCATACTTTATGTACTTTCTATTCAGTCCCAGAGCTTTTTCTGCTTTTTTTATCGCAAGATCAATATTTTTTGCCTCTATTTCTATCATTTTTTTCCTTTTTTGCTCTTTCTAACTACAACTATGTTTTTCTTTTTTAATGCTTTGTTTACAAAATATTGCTGCCCTGCCTGTAAAATATTATTTGTTAACCAGTAAAGGACCAGTCCGCTCGGGAAGTTGGCGAAAAGAAAGGTGAAAAAGAAAGCCATTCCATAACTCATATACTTCTGGCTCTTTTCGCTTCCTGAAGAGGGAGTCATCTTTTGAATTACTATCTGGGACAAACCCATTAAAATGGGTAAAATATAATATGGATCCTTTTGCGAAAGATCCGTTAACCAGAGAATAAAGGGTTGGTGTCTTATTTCAATTCCAACCCATAATAATCTATAAAAACCCCATAGAAAGGGTAATTGAATTAAAAGAGGTAAACAACCTCCGGCCGGGTTTACCTTTTTTTCTCTGTAGAGAGCCATAATCTCTTCATTCATTCTTTTTCTTGCTTCAAGATCCTTTTTAGGGAACTTTTTATATTTTGCCTGAATTTTTTTAATCTGAGGCTGAAGCTCCTGCATCTTGGCCATTGAAATTGAACTTGAATATGTTAGAGGAAGAAGTATCAATTTGAGGAAAACGGTTACCAAAATTATAGCTACACCATAGTTTGGAAAAATTTTGTAAGCATACAATAATAGATACAAAAGTATTTTTGCTATAAAACCAAAAAGCCCGTACTCTATTATATTTTCAACAGAGTATCCAAGCTTTTTCAACCTCGTATACTCCTTTGGTCCTATGTAAACATATGAAACATCCTTTGACGCAAGGATAGCATATTTTCTGAGATTTTTAATTTTGTTTTGAGTGTCTATTACAAAAACCCTGGCATTTATTTCCTCTCCTTGTGAAAAAAAGACCACTGCAAAGTACTTTATATCAAGGTCAACCCACTTCTCAGCAATTAAAGATCTCTCTTTTTCGATTTTCTTTATATCTATTTTTTTTACCTTTCCTCCTGTAAAATATCCTATCTTTTGATTAAACTCAAAGGTTGCCTTTCCTTTATCCTCCTGCTGGATTTCACCTAAACCCGGACCCCAGATCAAATACGGTTTTTTCTCCGAACCTTTTATTGTAAATTCTGTTTTTACCCCTATTTTATAGGTCCCTTTTTTCCTTATTATAAATTCTTTTTTAGCATAATCTCCCCTGCCGTTATTGTATTCAAAAGTCAAAACAATGCTGTTTTTTCTCTCTTCCTTTTTCACAGTAAAAAGTGCTTTGTTAAAAACATTTTCTCCCTCTCCTGTCACCATAAAGGGGTAAAGATTATCCCTCCTTGATATATCGGAAACAAGTTCAAGGGGCTTTTTATCAGAACCAAGATGCTTTTTCAACTTAAAGCTAATTAAAGAAGCCCCTTTGTTTGAAAAAACAGCTTTAAATAGGTCTGTTTCAACAACTTCTATTTTTTCACTACTCGCCTCAACTATATTTTCTTTATTAATCTCTTTTTCAGAATTTATCTTACTTATACTCTCTTTTCTTTTTTCAGAAATCTCTTTTACTTTTTTTTCAGCTTTAGCCTTTTCTTTCTTCAGCTCTATTTTTTCAACTTTTTCAACCGGCTTTTTTGGAGTGTATTTTTTTACTACAAACTGTTGATAAAAAAATAAAAATATAATTGTTAAGATAATTGCAATTGTTAAGTTTTTTTCCATTTTTTCTCCTTTTTTTTCGACTCCGGCACAGGATCAAAACCTCCCGGATTTAAAGGGTGACATCTTAAAACCCTCTTTATCCCCAAATAATTTCCGTAAAAAAATCCGTGCTTTTCGAGAGCCTCCATATAATAACTGGAGCAGGTCGGGTAAAACCTGCATCTCTGCCCCAAAAACGGTGAAATGAAAAGCTTATAAAATTTTATAAGCAATATTTGTAATTTTCCCATCATTTTAAATAATTTCCTTTTTTCAAAATACTAAGAAAATCTTTTTCCACTTCAAAGTATCTCTTCTCGCTTATATCTTTTTTAACTATTATAAAAAGATCAAAGTTACTTTTAAATTTTTCCCTATTCCTTCTAAAAGATTCCTTAAGCAATCTTCTTATCCTGTTTCTTTTTACCGAGTTTACAACTCCTTTTTTTACGGATATTCCTATCCTTGAAAATTTCTCTCTCTCTTTCAACACTATTTTTAAATTTTCATTTTCAAGCTTTTTTCCTTTTTTTAGTAAAAAAACAATCTCTTTTCTTCTTCTTATTCTATTCTCTTTCCTTAACCTGAAATCCATAAAAATTTAAGCTGCCAATCTTTTTCTTCCCTTTCTCCTTCTTCTTCTGATTACCGCTCTACCTGCTCTTGTTCTCATTCTGACTAAAAAACCGTGTGTTTTTTTTCTTTTTCTATTGTTCGGTTGAAAAGTTCTTTTCATTTTTCTCTCCCTTTTCCTTTTCTAATTATGAGGTATGATAATAAAAAATTTTTCATTTGTCAAATTTCCCGCCCATCCCCCCAGTAGTGTCCGGAAAAAAACAGAGGATTGGGACACCTCCGCGTGAAGATGTATAATATACAAGTATTTTCAAAAAAATCCACACAGGAGGTGTCCCATGGGATATCAAGATACAATGTTATCACAA
>JALVQI010000163.1 GCA_027031485.1 Candidatus Aminicenantota bacterium
TTTGTTCTTATAAACAAAATAATCAACTGTATTTCTAATAAAATTGACCTCGGTTTTATGCTTTTTAAAATCATACCTATTTAAATAAGGAAGCTTAAACTTTGCAATCTCTTTAATCTCTTTGAATACATCTACAATATCTATGCAGTGCGAGCAATTAACCGACCAAAAAACAATCATAAGCTTTTTCCCGAAATACTCCGACATCTTCACCGATTTTCCCGAAACATCTTTTAAAACAATTCCCGAACATTTTTTTCTTATCGATTGCTCAACAGGTGCGGAATAAAAATACATCCCCATGGTTAAAAATAAAAAGAATATGAAAACAACCGGCTTTTCTTTCAAACTTTTTAAATAAAAGGATTATAACCTCTGGCTCCTTTATTAACGCCCTTGCAAGCGCTATCCTCTGCCTCTCTCCTCCCGAAAAATTATATCCCTTCTCTGATATCATATAGTCCAATCCTCCCGTAAGAGCCTCTATCTTCTCAAATAGTCCACATTCCTTTAATACCCTTTTTATCTCATCATCGGATATCTTCCTTTCTTCTTCAAGTACAATATTATCTCTTACACTTCTGTTAAATAAAAAGATGTTCTGGGATATGTATCCTATCTTCTCTCTTAAACTTTTTAGCTCAAGTTCTTTTAAATTTATTCCATTGTAATATATCCCTCCATCTTTTGGTTTATACAATCCGAGCATTAGTTTTATAAGGGTTGATTTCCCGCTTCCTGACCTTCCTTTTACTAAAACTTTATCCCCCCTCCCAATTCTGAAATTCAATCCCTTTATTATCTCCCTTTCTCCATCATACGAAAACCCGAGATTTTTTACCTCTATCTCTTTAATCCTATCTATTATCTTTTCTCCGCTATCTTCGGGCAAAGAGTTCAATAATTCTTGTATTCTAAAATAACTTTCTTTAGAATGGCTAAAATATACTAATGAATTAGCAATATCTCTCAAAGATATCGAGAAAATTCCAATATAACCCCACACTGCTATAAAATTTGATAATAGTATCCTTTTATTAATAACATCAATGAAACCAAAATAGAAAGTTACAACCATAATAAGATTAATAATAAAATCAGAAGTAGCAAAATATATTGAAAAAATTTTATTTCGCTCTATCTCAATATCTTGTATTTTTTTTAATATATTTAACACATTATATTTTTCTTTTTTTTCAATAGAAAAAACTTTAATAACTTCTATTCCTTGAAAAATGTCTGATAATTGCCCTCCTGTTTCTTCTAATGATTTTAATAATCTTGAATTAATAACATCAATATGTTTTTTATAAAAAATTATAAAAGCAGCTATGATAATATAAATACCGATAGAAATTAAAAAAAATTTAATACTAAAAACAATTAAAATAATTGAAATTATAATTATTTTTAACATATTGATAAACAATGATAAAAACCTTTCAGAGAAAATGAAAGACAAAGCAACAACATCCGTTCTAAGCCTTTCAGTAAGATTTCCGGAGTGCTTTTTATCAAAAAAATGTAAAGGATAAGAAAAAATTGCATCTAATATTTTTTCTTGTATATTTATGTTTACTTTCTTTTGAAACTTGAAAAATTCAATTTGATTAATAAAATTAAAGAGGCTCTTCAATATCAATGTTAAAAAAAATAATAAAAAAAGAATTATGATATATCTATATTTATATTCTCCATTCCAATGACTATTTAGTACTTCTATTCCCCACTTTGGGTATAATGGATAGAGGATTGAAAACCCCATTGAAATAAATAATGTAAAAACAACTTTTTTTCCTTTTACCCAATAATTAAAAATAAGCTCTTTTAATGAATTCACAATACTTTTATTTTTTTTATTCTTATATTTTCTTCGTCAGTATTTAAAAGAATATAGAGAAAATTATTCTTCACTGTAAAAATAGTATTAGTTAAATTCTCAGTTGAATTTATCCCGTTTATTTTTAAAAAAGCACTTTCTATATATTTTCCACTTAAAGAATATTTATCTATTAAAATGCCCTTTTCTTTATCAACTTTTGAGGTAAAAACCCATAGTTGATTATTCAGAATAATCATTTTTTGGATATCATCATAGTATAGCTTCTTAAATCCCGTATTTTCATTTGTTTTATCCTGTTCTTTTTTTATGCTAACATACTGTTTTTTTATTCTTTTTATTATTTTTTTTGAGTTAATACTAAAAATATTTATTAAATACTTACTTCTACTTGATATATACAAATAATTATCTCTATACATAGTATATCTTATTTTTTCAATTTCGTTTGCTCCTACTCCTCTTTCTCCCTTTATTATAATCCACTTTGAAGAAAAAGCCACATTGTCTTCTATAATCTTTCCATCAAATAATACTTCATACATCTTCCAATTCACATCCAAACTCGAGATTGTTTTCTTTATTTTATTAAAAGGGATTTCATATTTAAGCATTATACATTTTTTGCTATTGCAAAATAATAATTTTTGCATAGTTTTTTCCGCCTTAAATTCTTTGATAAATCGTCCGTTTGTCTTAAAACAAACTATCTTATGCGGAATAAATTGATTGACAAAAATAGTATCATGATATATAACAAAATTTTCAAGATTCAAAAGTTCTCCGGGACCTTGGCCGTATTTAAAAAGATTTCCTAAGTATTTACCTTCAGGAGAAAATCTGAGAATCTGTTTTTTCCCCATAACAAAAATCTCCCCATTCTTATCAACCAAAATTTTCTTAGGTTTTATAAATATAAATTCCTTATTCTCTCTTATTTCCATTTCGTTTATGTATTTAACAGTTTTATAATTTGTTTTATTCTCCCCTTTTACATAAATAAATAAATTTAATATTATAATAACAAATAATTGAAATCTCTTCATTAATTGCCTCCAAAATCAATCTTTAATCCTAATATGTTAAATTTAGGTTTATTTTTTATAAATAAGAAAATATCTTTACAATAAGCGGCAGGTTCTCCGAAATCACCTTTTATCTCAGTTAAGTAATGTATCTTTACATCTTTTACGATTTTATAAAACAAAAGCTTTTCAATTTCCTCTTTCCCGTCCTTAGATTGTATAAGCACAAAATATATTTCTTTATCTTTTTTGTAAAATTTAACTCTATTAAAAATTAAAGCTTCAGAAACCCAAAACCCTTCGGATATTTTTTTTCGTATAACTTTATTTTTACGATAATTTTTGAGAAATGCTATCTTGTTGATTAAATTAAAAGTGTTTAAATCATAAATAAGAATATTCATATTCTGAAGATCAACCGAATATAGTTTTTTATTGAAGATTATAAAATCCTGTTTATCATTTAATCCGTACGGCCGATTTGTAATTCCAAATTTTTTTATTATCCTTTTTTGTTTTAAGTCGTATAAACAAAAATTTTTATATTTTTTACCATTTTTATTATAAGGAGGCTCTGGTAAATTAATCAATATTAATTTATTCTTATCAACAAAATCAAAGTAAACTCCTTTTTGATTTAAAAATCTATAATCTGTAATCAATCTTCCATTTCTATTAAATTCTTTTAAAATGAATCCATCGTTTTTAATAAAAAATAGATTATGAGTAAATTTATTTACTTTCATTGTCAAATAGTTTCTCAAATTATTATTAATAATTGGATTTTTATTTTCTTTTCCTAAAATAGAAAAACTATCAATTTCTCCCTTATTTTGAGAGAAAACAAAAATATTATTTTTATCGCAAGAAACCGAAGATATTTTAT
>JALVQI010000164.1 GCA_027031485.1 Candidatus Aminicenantota bacterium
TAAGGAATAAATTGTTGTTTTCAATTTTCTCTCCGAAATCTATAGTGTCGCTTTCTTTAATAACAATGAGTTTTTGTTTACTCTCTTTGGAAATCATAGGAATTGATTCCATTACCAATAGAATTATCAACACGAATTTAATAATTTTCATTTTTCCCTCCTTTTAAAATCCGGAAATGGAGATTAAAAGCCCGATAGAAATTCTCAGATCAGTTGTCTTTTTAACATTGTAAATTCCGGAGTTCAAGACCGACCTTTTGCTTACATCGGAATTAATTTTATTTATAGCATTCAAATTTATATCTTTTTTCTTCAATTTCTCCATTATCAATTTACTTATCTGTTAACCTTTTTTGATGAATTAAATAATTTCCATTCTCATCCTCATACAGATAGTAATAATTGTTATTATTAAATACAGTAAAAAGTTGAGCATCCAGTATGTTTATTTTCTTATCCTCAAAGAAATAACCTTCAGTGAATTTTCCATCCTCTGAATATTTTTTAAATAAAACCTTATCCTTTCTTCTGGAGAATGTTTTCACATACAGACAATCTGTTTCTTTATCCAGATAGATACTGTGAAAATTCGGGAAATATTTACTGAAATGTAATTGCTTTAGAAACTGTTTTGCGAACTCTTTATTCTTCATATAGGGATTTTGCATCAGTTTTTCCATGAATGCTCTCCTGAATCGCCTGTCCACTTTAATTTTTTCAGGGGAGGTTATTTTAATTTCACCTTTTCTTTTGCCGTTCTCCGAAAAAATAAGGACTTTCCCGTCAAGAGGATCAGAAATATAAATCTGCCGTGAATTCCTGGAATATTTCACCTGAAAAACAGGTTCTATTGCTTCATACTTATATCCCGGTGTTATACGATATCTCTGGCTAAACAGTTCTTTTTGCATATTTTTCTGTCGATTTATTAAAATTACCTTAAAAATTATTTCTTTGCCTGTGTTTTTTCCTGAATACTCTATTCCTTTTCCATTCTTTAGAAAAATTTTGCAAAGAGGGTTTTTTACCTCCCGAATAAATTTCCCGTTTAAGGAAAAAAAGAAAACTTTGTTAGCCGAGAGCAAATAAATTTTATCATCCAGAAAGCCAAAAGAGTATAAACAACAGATGATTTCCCCAGGCCCTTCTCCTTTTTTCCCTATTTTTGCAATAAAATTTAATTTCCTATCAAATTTATAAATGGAATTTGTTGCGGAATTAAGAAAGTAAAAATCTCCCCGATAAATTTTGAATGTTTCCATTTTCCCCATAATATCTAAAATCTGATCACTCCACCCTATTAGAGAAGTTACTAAAATTAAAAAGATTATATCCCTGATTCTCTTTATTTTTTCCTCCTTACTATTAACTTCTGTACTGCTACTTTCATTGTTAGGTCGCACCGCTTACTATAATATAAAAATAACACATCATAATTATTTTTTCAAAAGCAATTTCAATTCCTTATTCTAAAAATCCGAACAATAAATTCAACTACAAAAAATGTTCTAATTCTTAAAAAAAGAGTTATAAAATTAAAGTCTCATTTTAGAACAATTTTCAAAACACTAATAAACAGAGCAATAAGCTTATCTTTTCCCGCAGTTTCCTCTGCAAGCTTTTAAAAGATTGTAAGCTTTATAATAAAATTCAGTTAAAAATTGTCTCAAATACTCCTTCTCCTCAGGAACTCCGGGAAGCACAAAATATATTATCCCCTGATTATCAACCCCATATATGGTAGGCCAGTAAAGAGGTAAAAATCTTTTATATTTCTTTTCAAAAGGGAAAAGTTTGAACTTTGCCCCTGAAATCTCCCTCAACTCTTTTTCATCTTTAAGCTCATTTGGAGGAACTATCCCTTTTACAATAAAAAATTCAGGTAGATCATTCAGAATATCTATTACCTTCAAATTATCCTTACAATTTCTTTTTGAGAAAAATATGTAAATATAAAAATAAGGAACTTCCGAATTGGTTTTTTCCGAAACCTTTTCCACAGGAAATTTCCGGAGTGTAGGCTCTCTGTCCTTTTTATAAATCACACTTGATAAAAACAAAACCCCTACAAGTAATAGTCCCACTATGTAATTTTTCATTTTTTCTCCATTATTTTAAACTCATGAATCTGGAATTTTTCTTCAGATAATTCAGGAGTTAAATATTCAAATACATAAAGATGTCCCTTTTCAAAAGAGAAGTAATTAAACGCAAAATTATCAATATTATTTTTATAAATCATTACATCTTTAACAGGGATCATTTTTTTCTGTTTAAATCTATAAAATCTTAATCTATACTCCTTCATGTTTTCCCCATTTTCTTTATATTGATACATGTAAATTACACCTATTTTGTTATGAAAACAAAATATACCGTCAAACTCAGGTAAAGAGTCTCGTATTCTCTTTCTAAACTCAACAAATCTCCTCGACTTAATTAAATTTTTCTCTTTTCTTGTTATTCCCCTAAACTTTAATTTTTTATCGTAAAAACTCCTTACATTTCTCATGTCATTTATATTAACCCATGCAAAAATAGGTTTTATTAAAGAAACTGCAATGTATCTCCGATTACAATAACTACAATAAACTATTTCTCCTATAAACCTCAATTCTGACATATCATAATCAAAATATTCCTTGGTGTTTTTCAAATTGTATAAAACATAAGATGGTATGTAATATCTCTCTTTACCCGTTCTTAAATTCAGTAGTGACACTGCATAGCTTTCCAACTTAGTGCCCAGAGGTAGAAGCCTCTGCCCTCCTCCCAATATGGTCTCTTCATCTATGAAAGTTAAATAATAATAGGCAAAAGAAATTTTAATTCTTTTTTTGTATACAAATCTATTTCCTTCTTTCTTATAAACTGAAATAGTGTGAGTTCTCATGTCATATACAGCACAATATTTGTTTCCTACTGCAAAATTAACAGGAGTTAACAGCTCTCCCGGTCCTCCTCCCCTTTTTCCGAATTTTTCAATTAACTCCCCTTTCATATTAAAAACTTTCATATTGTATTCATCACCTTCATCAAGAATATAGATTCGGTCATTCTTAACTCCAAAATCATACGGTTTCTTTATATCCAGACTTTTCTTTATTTGGAACACTCTTCTTTTCTTAACTATTATATTAGCATTCAAATTTCCACTTAAGATAAAGCTTGCTATCAAAATTATTAATAATATTATCATCAAATTATTTTCTTCTTTCATAATTTACCTCCTATTAAATAAAAGGTTTGGGAAGCATATGGCTTCCCAAACCTATACTAATTTATTTAACGTGAACAATTACACAATCCACTTGATGTGTAGTGTCACAGTGACAGCCTAAATAATTTTTCTTATCCTTACATTTAAGTTCTGCATCATAACCATTTCCACCTGCATATGAATTATCCGCGATAAAATTGGAAATCGCAAGAAAAACCCCGATAACCATTAAGGTTATCATTAAACCTGCTACTATTTTTTTACTTAAATTCTTAAACATTTTCCTTACCTCCGTAGTTTGTTTTTTTGATTAAATCAGTTTCATAGCCATTCTTACGAATCATTACGGAGGTTTTAATTTATTGTTAATAAAATGTTCGTAAATATGTTTTCTGGAAAGTGCGTAATTGTGTGTGTGTGTGTAGTGATAGCTTTGAGCATTGAGCCATGAGCATTGAGCCAATTTGTGAATTGGGAATTGGGAATTGTAAATCGGAGATATTGGTT
>JALVQI010000165.1 GCA_027031485.1 Candidatus Aminicenantota bacterium
AAAAACATACAGGGAGATCAGCTGGGCCAGGGAATCTATAGGTATCAAATAAAAGCTTACAGGGGATCAGATGAAGTTAATGTTAAAACATACTCCATAAGATTGGTTGATGGAATAAGATTTGAAAATGGGGATGTAATTTTAAAATCCGGAGATTCTCAAATAGAGCTGGCTGATATAAAAGAAATTTTAATTTAAGGAGGGAAAAAGATGTTAACATCATTTTATTCGGGTCTTTCCGGTTTAAGCGCCTATGCTTCGGCTTTAAATGTTGTTGGTAATAACCTTGCAAACATAAATACTCCCGGGTTTAAAGCTTCTGCCATAAATTTCTACGACATCGTAACAAGAACCTTCGGAGGAATAGCGGCAAACGGTGCAGGTAATCCAATGCAGATCGGATTGGGAATTTTCCCTGCGGAAGTATCAGGTATTTTCTCACAGGGAAGTATTCAGGTCACTCAGGAAGGAACAAATGTTGCAATTGAAGGTAATGGCTTTTTTATTGTCAGCAATGACGGCAACTCAAGATTTTATACAAGAAACGGAGCATTTTCCTTTGATGATTCAGGCTATTTAATAGATTCTAACGGAAACTACGTAATGGGCTATACAGAAAAAGATCCGACAACAGGAGAAATTATATCATCAGGAGAACTTCATAGAATATTTTTACCTGCAAATACCGTGAGTTCCCCCAATGAAACAACAATGTTTCAGGTTTTCATGAACCTTGATAATAGAGTTGATCCCGGCACAACAGCAACAGCTTCTGTGGTGGTATATGACTCTAAAGGAGCCCAGCATACGCTTACCATTACCTACACGCATAATGCCGGTCTGCCTGATTCGTGGAACTATGAAGTAACTGTACCGGGAGAAGATGTTGTGGGAGGAACAGCCGGAACACCCTATAGTTTGGCTACAGGGACATTAACCTTCAACCCTGATGGCACCTTAAACACACCTGCCACAGATATAACCATTACAACACCTGCTTTCACAAATGGTGCGGATCCAATGACAATAAACTGGGATCTCTGGGACGATAGTGGTGTTGCAAGCCTTACAGGCTATCCACTTCCTTCCGGAGTTTCCTCTACAAACCAGAATGGTTATCCTCCCGGAAACTTAACCTCGATAATAATCAATAGAGAAGGAATGATTCAGGGAGTTTTTTCAAACGGACAGGTTGAGGAACTGGCACAACTTGCCCTTGCAACATTCAACAACCCGAAGGGTTTACTCAGGATGGGCTTAAATCTTTACGCGGAGACAGAGGCTTCAGGAGTACCTTCTCTGGGAGCGCCACAAACAGCAGGAAGGGGTTCCATCAACGGAGGAGCTCTGGAATCCTCCAATGTTGATATGGCAACTGAATTTGTTAATATGCTCGTATTTGAAAGAGGTTATCAGGCTAATTCACGGACCATCAGAACTTCAGATGAAATGATCCAGGAGGCTCTTGCGCTCAAAAGATAAGAGAAGTTAATACTCTATACCTTTTCTTGCTCTAACTCCTTTGTGAAAATAGTGTTTTATTTCCCTGATTTCAGATATGAGATCAGCATAATCGTAAAGTTCTTTCGGTGCATTTCTTCCGGTTAAAATAATTTCAACAGAAGATGGCTTGTTTTTCAAAACATGGAGAACATCTTCAATTTTCAGCAAATTAAAATAGAGAGCAACATTTATTTCATCAAGAATAACAATATCATAGTTACCTGAAAAGATTGCTTCTTTGCTAATCTCAAAACCTTTCTTTGCAGCTTCTATCTGGTCTGTACCCGGATTATCTCTGTTTACACAGAATTTGTTTAATCCGCATCTGTAAATATCAATTTCCCCTGTCACTTTTCGCAAAAATCCAAGTTCACCGCTCTCCTTTCCTTTCAAAAACTGGCAGAAGAAAACTTTTAGATTAGCTGCAATGGCTCTTATAGCCAAACCCACCGCAGCGGTTGTTTTCCCCTTTCCTTCTCCCGTATAAATTTGAATATATCCTTTTTTCACTTACTTTCTCTGATAATAACCCATCAACTCCGCTTTCCCTATTATATGCCCTTCAATTTTTTCAAGAACTTCTTTTTTGCTCAAGGAAGGTTCAAGATTAAGATTTGTGTCAAGAGCATAAAGTTTAAAAAAATATCTGTGTGGTCTGCCCGGGGGAGGACATGGCCCATCATATCCAATCTTTCCGAAATCATTTATCCCCTGTGTTATTCCATTTTTCAAAATTTTATCTCTTCCTATTCCGCTTTCAAGTTCATTGACATATTTCGGTATGTTATATAATACCCAATGGACAAAGGTTCCGAAAGGTGCGTCAGGATCATCAACTATTAAAACAAAACTTTCTGTTTTCTTGCTAAAACCCTCCCACTTTAACATTGGTGATATATTATCTCCCTGACATGTGAATTTAACATCAATAAATTTTCCGTTTTCCAGATCAGAGCTTGTTAATTTGAATTTTGATTCCGACGAAAACGCAAATCCACCTATGATAAAACTAATAAAAAGAAATAAAATCAGGATTCTTTCCATTTTTAACCTCCTTTTTAATAAAATAGGAAAATCAATAAAATTGTCAAGACTATCTAATGAGATCCTTTCTTCTTTTTATTGTAAGTTCATAGGCCTTTTTCTTTCTCCACTCCTCTATTAACTTATGATTCCCTGATAAAAGAACATCGGGAACTTTCATCCCCAAGAACTCTCTCGGCTGTGTATACTGCGGATAATCAAATAATCCGTTTTCAAAGGATTCATTTTTTATACTTTCCTCTTTACCGACAACACCTTTCACATATCTTGAAATCGCTTCAATTAATACAAGAGCAGCTGTTTCACCACCGGTCAATATATAGTCACCAATTGATATCTCTTCATCAACAAATGTTTTTACTCTCTCATCAATCCCCTCATATCTCGGACATATTATAATGATTTTTTTCTTTGAGGATAATTCTTTTGCCTTTTTTTGTTTGAAAAGTTCCCCGGAAGGTGAGAGCAAAATTGTATGTGAGTTTTTGTCTTTTAAAGCCTTTAAGGCATTGTAAACGGGTTCCACCATAAAAACCATACCTGCACCGCCACCAAAAGGTCTATCATCAACTTTTTTATGTTTATCTGTGGAATAATCTCTGAGATTATGAATATTAACCTTAATCATACCCTTTTCCAATGCTTTTGAAATCACACCATACTTAAGGGGACTTGTGAAAAAATCAGGAAATATTGTGATAATATCAAACTGCATCTCTCTCTTCCCTTGTTTCAACATTTTTTGGAGGGAAAATAATCTTAAACTTTGTTCCCACATTCAATTTTGAATGGACAAATATTTCTCCTCCGTGCTCCTTTATTATATTATAGGTGATTGAAAGTCCGAGCCCTGTTCCTTTCCCCAGTCCTTTTGTTGTAAAAAAAGGATCAAAGATAAATGGCAAATCCTCTTTATTTATTCCTTTTCCCCTATCAATCACTTCAATAACTATATTATCCTGTTCTTTTTTCAATTCAATGTTAACCTCTCCTCCGATATCGGAAGCATCTATTGCATTTAATATAAGATTAATGATTGCCTGCTGAATCTTAACCTTCTCTCCGAATAAAAATATTTCATCCCCTCTGATTCTCATATTTATCTTTTTTTTCCTTATCTGATATTCTATTAAATTCATCACCTGATCAACTGCTTCTCTTAAATTAAATACAACTTTTCTTCCCTGACTATCTCTTGAAAAATTTAAAAGACTCCTTACAAGCTCTTTCATTCTATCCGCCTGAGCATTAATTCTCTCCGCAAGTTCTTTTGTCTCTTTGTCTTTAGCTGAAGACTGAAGAAGCTGGGAATAACTTGATATACCCGTTAGAGGAGTATTAATTTCATGGACAATTCCCGCTGATAAAAGCCCTAAAGAGGCTAATTTCTCCCTTGTTATAAGCTCTCTTTCAAGACTGAGTTTTTCGGTAACATCTGACATCAAAATAATTTTTTCTTTTCCCTCCGCATCAAGATTGAAAACATTAACCTCTATATTCTTTACAACTTTTTCTCTTGTTTTAACTCTTATTCTTACAAAGGGTTCTTTTGTAAACCTCTCTCCGTTTAAAATGATATCAGTGTTAACATTACCTAAGATATCATAGATTTTTTGTCCGACAGCCTCTTCCTTTTTAACCCCAAAGAGTTCCTCAAGAAAACGATTCCAATGTTTTATCCTTTTATCCTTATTGATAACCATAATCCCGATTTTTACATTCTCAAGGATATTCTCGCTAAAATCCTTCAAACTCTTTATCTCTTCAATTCGTGTTTGAAGGTCAGAATACAGAGATGCGTTTTCAATCGCAAGAGAAATTGAAGGAGCAATGGCAAGAAGCAAAGACCAGTCCTCTGTCGTTAAAAATGTTCCATCTATCTTTCTGTCCATGGTTAGAAAACCTATTATCTTGCCTTGAGAGAGTAAAGGTAAGATATGATAACCACTTATCTGTTTCACCTTTGTCTTATCTATTCCCTTAAGCCATTCGGATTCATCTATTGAATAAAACCAGATAAAATCTCTCTTTTTTAATATTTCAATAAAAAATCTTGAAAAAAATATCCTGACAGGCAATTTTCTCTCATTATCTCCTATCCTGTTTAATAATATAAAATCTCCCGTCCTTTCATCAAACAAATATATTGCAGCCTTCTTTAAAAGAAAAGCTGATGTAAGAATCTCAAGAAATTTTGAACTCAAAACCTTTAAATCCCTCTCATAGGTTACTATTTTTGAAAAACTTACCAAATTCTCTCTTTCAAAATAAGATTTTCTATAGAAAACTCTATTTACAATTTCCTCTAAAAAGGTAAACAGAGGTTTTAAAACCAGAACTCCTAAAAGAATAGCTGCCGCTCCTATTGTAATCCCCCCCTGAAAATCGGGGGCAAAACTGGTTATTATAAGCACATAGAGAGAAAAAACAAGTATGAATCCTATTACATAAACAATATATTTTTTAGCAACAATTTCAAAATCCATAAGTTTATAACCTGAAATAGCATAGGCAAAGGTTAAGGGAATTATTAATTGTGACAAAACGATGAATTGTGCCCATTCAGGTGGATTCGGATTTGAAAAAAACGGGAGTATATAGAATAAAAAAAATGGAACAAAGCCACCGGTAATCCCCCAGAAAATCCACTTTAACTGATTTCTTGTATAAAGCTGTTCATCTTTTTTGTATCTGTAAAAAATAAGAAGAAGAGTCAGAAGAAAAACAACACTAAAAAAACCGAGTGAAAAGTTGGATATCAAATTTTGATAATCCTGAATTGGGATTCCCAGAACAACACTTTTTTTCCCTGAAAAAATAGGAAAATAAAAAACAATAAACAGAGCACCTATAATATAAAAAAGATCCTTAAGCTTTTTCAATCTTTTAAATTCTGTTGGAAAGCTTAAAAAAAAGTGAAATAGAAATGCCGGGAAAAGAAAGAAAGATACTTTATCAAGCACCCAGAATATTTTATCCCAGGTATCAAGCACAAAAGTGGGGGAAAATACATAAATTGAATAGAAGGAAAGAGCTGAAAGAAAGAACAGATTTTGTGAATAATTGGTAAGACTGGATGGTAAGAAGATAATATAATAGGAAATAAAAAGAGAGGAAAAACCTATCAAAACAAGAAAAAAATAAACCATCGGCGTGCTCTTTTTAATCAATTCGCCCTCAGAATAAAAAAAACTATCCTCTCTTAAAAGATAATATCTTACGTTAGCTCCGATTTTTTGTTGATATAGTATATTATAAAAATCTATTATATTGTTTACCGGAATTCCATTAACTTCAAGAAGTATGTCTCCCTCTTTTATCTCAGGGACAAAGATTCCTTTTTTCAGCACCTTTTTACAAACAAGGGAATCCTTTTCTTCTGACCAAACTATACCGTCTGTAGGCTCTTTAAAGGATATTTTTCTATATATATTAAAAACCCCTAATACAGTAAACAGTAAGACCACAAAAGATGTTATTATTTTTCTCATAAATTATAATTCTTTATAAACCCAACTTGATACAAGAATCTGTTATCTTTATTAAACACATTATAATAAACACCCACAAAAAACTCCGAAGAAAGAGGAGTAATGAATGTAAATAACTTGAAGGAAGGAGAATAATTATAAGATAAAAATCTTAAATACCTGTTTTCATTGGAAAAAATATAGGGTAAATTAAAAACAAAGGTCTGATTAAAAAATCTTTTTTTAACGAGGAAATTCAGATAATAATAATCCTTTAAACTCCTATCCCCCTGATATGCTAAGATATATCCGCCTCCAAAAGAAGCTTCAACAAAATTTCTTTTAATTTTAAAATTCAAAGATAAAGAATTAAGATTATATGCATTCAGATTAAAAATATTCTGGGAAAGTTCCATGGAATAATTGTTTATATTTTTTTCAAAAGAAAAACTTTCTCCCTGGAATGGATAATCCTCTCCATAAAACAAAAATTTACCTTTTACAATATCTCCGTAACCCTCCCATATTGAAAACTTCGCACTGAAATCAGGATTATTAAAAAAAAGAGTTGAATTATAGTAAAACTGCCTACCATGCTCATTTAAGTTTTTCAAACCATTGAAAATAAAACCCAGAGAACCGATTCTAATTTTAGAATTCAGTGATAAATAGCTCTCATTAAAACCTTTTGAATTCCTTACATTTAAAATTCCGAAATTATTATTTATGAACTTTTTATCCAAAAGTAAAAAATTAATAGCCAAAGATGTAAAATCAGCAAAACCATTAAACTTTAGTTTAATCTTTGCCGGTTTTTGAATAGATTGCCTGAACTTCAAAGGAGAAAATTTATCTTTCCTGTCCTCCAGAATATGTTTAATTGAAGTCCTGAATATCATATGAAATTTTCTTTTTTTTGAATTTTTCAGGATTCTTTCTCTGACCTTAACATAATTAAGAGCTAATATTCTATCTTTTCTCACTATTTCCAAAAGTGAAATTTTTTTTTCTTTTTTTCGGGTTTTTTCTATAAAAGTTTGAATACTTTCTTTTTTCTTTCTTGAGATTAAAGGAAAGGTTATTAAAATTAAAAGGGAAAAGACCAAAAGTTTTTTTGCCTTCATACTAAAAAATATTAATTGATTTCACTATAAAAGTCAAGCTTATTAGAGAAGCCCTCCTATCCCTCTACAATTTCTCCGATGTATTGTAAATCCCTGAACTTACCATTATAGTCCATTCCAAAACCAACCCAATAAGATGTATCAGCAGAGGAAAAACCAAAAGCATCCGGTTCTATCATTGCACTTTCTTTAAGAACAAGAGTTGCTGATAGGATTTGAGCAGGTTTATATCTTTTTATCTCATCTATAACCTTAAGGATTGTTTCCCCAGATTTTATCAGATCATCCGTTACAATAACGACCTTGTCTTTTATAGACTTTTCAGAAGGAAAATCCACAATTACAATGTTCTTATCCTCATCCTTTTTTACCACTACAAATTCAATCTCTGAGTTTAGCCCCTTTTCATTTAACCTTTTCATTAATTCCGATACAAAAAGAATCCCTCCTCTTAAAATCCCTATCAGAGTAACTTCCTTTCCCTTAATTTTCTCTTTTAATTCCTCCGCTATGCTATTTATACTTTCCTTTAATTCTTCCTCTGTTACAATCTTTTTAACCTTCATCTTCACTATCCTATATTGATTTTTTTTATAATAATCTTCTCTCCCAAAAATCTCTCAGCTATTTTTTTAAACCGCTGAGGAAAATCTGTTAGATAATAATAATAAAACGGATTTTTATTTTTTGCAAGTATTTTTTTCTTTTTTAAAAAATTTTTCAGCCAATGAGCAACAGATTCCCCCGAATCAATTAAAATAACATCTTTTCCCATAATTTTCTGAATAGTTTCTTTTATCAATGGATAATGAGTACACCCTAATATAAGAGTATCTATTCCATGTCTTTTTAATTCATTTAAATAAATTTCCGCTACTTTGTAAGTAACTTCATTATCAACCCATCCCTCTTCTATAAGAGGAACAAAAAGAGGACAGGCTTTCGCATAGATATCAAGAGAAGGGTTCAAACTTCTCAATTCCCTTTGATATGCTTTGCTTCTAATTGTAGCCGTTGTTCCAATAACACCAATTTTCCCTCTTTTACTTTTTTCCACAGCTAATTTACTTCCCGGTTCGATAACTCCAAATATCGGAATAGAAAAATACTCTTTAAGCTTTTTGAGTGCAGTGGCCGAAGATGTATTACATGCCACTACAATAGCCTTAACTCCCTGTTTAATAAGAAATTTTGTGTTTGCAAAAGAAAATTTTATTATTGAATCCGAAGATTTTGTTCCATAGGGAAGATGTGCTGTGTCTCCCAGATAAATTATACTTTCCTCAGGCAGAATTCTTTTTATAGCTCTGACGACAGTTAACCCTCCCAGACCAGAATCAAAAACACCTATCGGAAGATTTACTCCTGAATCTTTATCCATTTCGGATCAAACCTCAAAGGATGACTAATATCGATATGGCCGGCTAAAGTTTCCGCCTCCCTACCATTTATTATTATTTGAGTGGCTTTCACAAAAGGGAAATTATATGAAATTGTGTCTACAATTGAATAAATGGTTAAAATTTCATCATCACTTCCTCCTAAGAGATTGTCAAATATATTCTCATTAACATCAACAACAACAATACTATTCTCTATCAAATAAAATTCATTTAGTTTCAAGTTAGCAGAAAAAGGATTGTATATACTCTTAATTTTTTTATCAGGACCTTTAAAAAGCTCCTTAACTACCTCTTTGATCTGTTTACTTAAATCATCTTCTTTTTTTATTTTTTTCTTTACTCCGACAAGATAATTTCCATCCATTGAAGGATAAAAAAAACTGTATTCAATACCATTTTTATTTTCAAACTCCTCTTTTTGAATAATACTTGTCTTTTTTGTTTTTCCATTCTTCCTATGAGGAAATCCATTAAAAAAAATAAAAAAGCCGATTACCACCATTGTAAAAACGCCAATCCCCGTTGAAATATATATTAGTTTCTTTCTATTTTTCATTTTAATTGTTAACTATATACCGTCTTATCCCTAAAAATATTGCATATGCTATCTTACTTTGCTTTTCAGGGTCCTTCAGCATTTTTTCTTCCTTTTTATTTGATATAAAGGCAGTCTCCACTAAAACAGCCGGCATGGCAACATTCATTAAAACTCTGAATGGTGCCTGTTTTATTCCCCTATCCTTGGTTCCAAGCAGCAAATTCAATTCATTTTGAATATACTCTGCAAGAACAGCGCTCTCCTTAAGATATTCTGTTTGAGCCATATCCCATAGAATCAACTTTATATCACTTATATCACTTATATCACTATTATACCCAACATCATCTTTCATCTCTTTAAAATTATTTTCAAAAAACGCCAATCTTCTGGCTTCCCTATCTGTTGACTTTAAACTTAAAATGTATGTTTCGGAACCTCTTGCCTTTTTACTTCTTGAGGCATTGCAATGAATACTTATAAACATATCCGCCTTGTGATTGTTAGCAATAGCAGCTCTATCCTCTAAAGAGAGATTCATATCCTTATCTCTTGTAAGATATACCTTTACACCGATATTGTTTTCAATATATTGTTTTAATTTTTTTGCAATAGCAAGTGTTATGTCCTTTTCAAATGTTCCGGAAGGTCCGACTGCTCCATACTCGCTTCCTCCGTGTCCCGGATCAATTACTATTACCCTTATTTCCCCTTTTTTATCTTCCTGAAAACTTGAAGAATTATAATCAGGCTTCTGAGGAGCTGAATTTTTTAGCTGTTTCGGTCGAGTTGTAACACTTTTCTTTTTCAGAGCAGGTGTAAAATCCAAAACAACCCTATAGGGAGACTCAAGCACAAAATTTTTAACAATGAAGTCTCCTTTTTTCTTCAGGTTTATATATATCTTTCCATTTTTTCTCTTAAAGTCAAGAAATTTTATTCTCTGGCTTTTTAAATCCCTGAGTCCCTTTGAAAACTTTTTCCTTGTATTTATGGTAATCTTTACCGAAGCCCCCCCATCATTTATATGATAAGTAAACGGTTGATTATCCTCAATTACCAATCTTGTAAATGAACTATGGTCATAAATTCTATATGTAAGGGAATAAAGTGTTGAAAAAATCAATAAAAAAATTAAAACAAAAAGTATTCTTTTCTTCATTATATTTCAATGGAGGCGGCGGGAATCGAACCCGCGTCCGAAAGTTTTCCACTGTCGGGCTCTCCAGGCTCAGTTTCCCGTTTTTTCTCGCTCTAATCTCCACGGGAAACAGGGAAGATCAGAGCAAAGCTTCCAAAAGTTTCGCATTTAAGGTGGAAGCAAACCTTAAATGCTATCCTGCTATCCGACGCTTCCAGAACCCCGCAGGAACAGGTTAAGGAAGCGGCTACCTATCTATTAGGCAGCAAGTGCAAAATCATTTGCAATTATTTTTTACCCACCGTTTAACGGGGTTGGTGGAATCCCGGCCTGCTCCCTAAGCTTCTTAACTTCCGTCGAGGCCATTTCGCCCCCTCTTTAATATTAAAGAGGTGGCGGGGATGACGGGACTTGAACCCGCGACCTTTGGCGTGACAGGCCAACGTTCTATCCGACTGAACTACATCCCCGCATGGTGGGCGGTAGAGGACTTGAACCTCTGACCCCCGGCGTGTAAAACCAATGCTCTACCAGCTGAGCTAACCGCCCAGTAAATATAGTAAAATACTATATTTTGCCATATTTGTCAAGATTTCCCTTTGCGTCAAAAATAATCTTACCGAAACGGATAAGTTTAGTCAAAAAAATATTACTGAAAATGAGGAGGAAGAGATGAGAAGACTTGAAAAAACTTTAAAAAAAGGTTATCACCTCCAAAAAAAGAAGGAGGTGACAACCAATG
>JALVQI010000166.1 GCA_027031485.1 Candidatus Aminicenantota bacterium
TATCAAAACCTCCGAACTCACAAGGATAGCTTTGAGCTTTGGGCTTTGAGCTCTGAGCTAAGTCGTGAATAGTAAATGGTGAATTGTGAATTGGAATTGTTAGTATTCAGTTTTTGTTTTTTGTTTTTGTGAATTTCTTTTTTTATTAAAACAAATAAAATAAAGAAAATTATTAAGAAAATTATTACTAACAAGTTATTAAACATATTACTTATAAGTAGCTCAAAGCTCATGGCTCAAGGCTCAATGCTAATTACTTCTGTATAAACACTTCCCAAGTAGCATGACTGATCCTGTCTCCAGCCATAAACCTTGAGTTTTTCACCTTCGGGAATGGGGACTATGTTTTCTACATGAGAGCCATACTGCTGGGAAAAGACTATGATTGTGCCGCCTTGGGAGACATATTGTTTTAGGGTTTGTTTGAGTAAATAATCTCCTCTTATTCCATTTAAGCCTCCGGAAGGGAAAATAATAACATTTCTTCTTTCATTATATATTCTTAAAGATGAGAACCCTTCATAATAAATACCACCCACTAAGTTATCCATATGAATACAATCTCCGTTTTTATAGATTATATAATTAGTTTTACCAAATACATATTTTTTGTTGCTCTTATTTTCATACACAGAATAATTATCATCGGGTTTATCAGAAAATCTTCTTTCTTCCTGGTATTCTAACATTTGACGATTATTCTCCTTCTCTTCTTTGCAAGTCTTTTCATTACATTCTTTTGAATAATCTTTATTATTATCTTCAGGATTTTTATATAAAGCGCATCTATATATTTTATGTGAACATCCATATGCAATTTTTTCACCTAACCACTTTTCCTTATTATCAAAACATGCGGAATGTAGTATTTCGTGAAACAAATATCCTTCTAAACATCTACTGGCATCAATATCATTCCAAAAGCCTTCATAAATTTTTATTTCAGCCACTAATACACCATTATAATATTTTTCATGATCTTTTTCAAAATTAATACGATTTTTATGTACAACAGCCATTCTTGCTATCCACTTATTTTTGTCAGAATTCTTTTTTATCTTTGCATCTTTATCACAAAGAATAATTTTTATCGGATGATATGCTCCTCTTAACTTCTTTTTATAATCTTCACCGGGATCTATAAGTTTCTTCAAAGAATCAGTTATACATTTAGATAATTTCTTGTTAATTTTACTTTTATCATCCATTATGTTTTTTATAATATTTTCTATAGCCTTTTTAACTCTTCTTTTCCTGGATTCCCATGTCTTATTATTCTTTTGCTTTTCCTTTTTACTCCACACAATCCAATAGTTTCTTTTTCCATTACCGTTAAAAGCAGGAGGAGGTTCCTCATTTTTATTACTTGTAGTTTCGCATTTTAAATTAATTGTAAACATAAAACCAAAGAATATTATATACAAAATAAATAACTTCTTAGCCATCGTGCTCTCCTTATATATCAACCTATTTTCTTGTATTTTTTAAAAGCTTCAAAATTAGTTAGCTCTTTTGTAACTCTTATTATATATTTCTGTTTTCCTTTTTTTATATCGAATTCTTTATATGTTCCAAACAATAACTTGTTTTCTTTGGTATTTCCGAAAATTGCAACCAGATACCTTCCCGGCTTCATCCTTAATACATTCTTAAAATTATCATATTCACCTATTTTATACTCTCCTACTTTTATCCAATACTCTTTTCCCTTTATCTTTTCATATTTGTAGATTGCTATCTCACCCCAAATTAGTTCATTACCGGATTTATCAATACCTACAATTTCAACTTCCGAATCATAACCTTCAAAATCAAATTCTATCTTCTTCTTCTCCTCTTCTTTTGCTTCAAAAATTAAAAAATTACCCGTATAGTGTATTATTCTATTATCTTTCCAATATTTTTTTTTCTGAACTACACCTAAACAATACACATACTTTCCGGGCTTTAACCCCTCCCTTGCATATTTACTGTCCTTTATCTTAGGATTTATAACCCAATCATAGGTATAAACCGGTGTTATCTCTTCTCCCTTATCAATCATACTAAAAAACACAAATTCTCCCTTATATTCATCCAATATCTCTTTTTTCATCTTCTTTCTTATCTCAGATATCGCCCACCCTTTCTTAAGCTTTTTTATTACTTTTTTAACTTCTCCCGCTCTTAAAACAAAAGCTCTATCTTCATCATACAACTCAATATCATTATATGGATCAACGGCATATGGATATAAAGGATAATAATTAATCGTATAGTCTCCCGGTTTAATGTTCCTAAAACTAAAATACCCATCTTTATCAGTCAGAACATAATAATCTCTCGGACTATCATGAAAAAACATATGCAAATCAACAGATACATTCGGTATCCCTTCACCTGTATCAGCACTAATAACTCTGCCTTCAATAACCGAATAAGTCGTGCAATCAGCTTTTTCAATAAAAATTTCACCCGTAACCAAAATCACTAACATAAACACCAAAACAATTAAAACCCCTTTGATAAAGGGTTTCCCGATAGATCGGGAGTTTTTTTCTCTTTCCCGTTTGAAACGGGAGCTTTCGATACTCTTCTTCCCGATAGTTCGGGACACTGTCCCCCCGATAAATCGGGGTCTTTTTTCTCTTAACATATTAACCTCCTATATATATTTTTTTTGTTAAATGTCATTTTAAATTCCAACAGCCCCAATTCACGATTAACGATTCACTATTCACAATTACCTCTTTCTCTTAACATATTAACCTCCTATATTTAATTTTTTTAAATTCTCTGTATAAATCAATAAACACTTGATAGCTTTGAGCTCTGAGCATTGAGATCTGAGCTGAATTTGAAAGTCGAGAGTTTGTTGTTGTTTGTAATCTTTCTTTCAATAAATAATATTTAAAAAGAAAGTAATTGATTGCAGGCAACAAATAACTCTCCTTAATTTTTTGCTCAAAGCTCATGGCTCAATGCTCAATGCTAACTGAAAGCTTATTGGTTTATACAGGGTTATGATTTTGTTAAGTGGAATGTTTTGCCAGGAGCTCCGATTTTTTCCAATTCCTTTAAATCCCTATCACTAATTGAAAAGTAAATAAAACAATAAAAATCACAATTAATTTTTTCATCATTTCCGTTTCCTCTGGAAAGATTATTTAGTAGATCTCAGATATAGTTTAATTTTTGTTTTTTTACCCTTAATAACACTTATCCCTTTTATTCTTTTAGATTCTGCTATTGTTCTGTTTTCCTTAAGGCTAAAAATATCACTAGACACCTGGTATTTTCCTTCTGGTAAAGGGCTCGCATTAAAATATCCGTTTTCATCCGTTGTTGTATTAATAAAATCAATTTCACGATATATTCCCGCTATCATCTCAACTTTTCTTGATATGCTTACATCAGCTCCTTTCACAGGTTCTCCGCTCTCTTTTGAATACACATACCCCTCAATACCTGTTTTGTCTGTAAAATCAAAAATTATTATATCACCAATGTCCTTTATTTCTCCTTTATTTACCTTAATATCAGTGGCAAAATACTTAAAATATGAATTTCTTCCTCTTTCATATCTGTCTGCAGGTATCACAACAAATTTCCCTTCCACACCTATGCACCAGAATTTTCCGTCTTTTTTTATACTTGCTAAGGTTCTTCCACTCATACCCG
>JALVQI010000167.1 GCA_027031485.1 Candidatus Aminicenantota bacterium
AAGAATCTTGTTTGACGGAGAGGAGTTTGTCTTTTTTGAAAAGGAAAAACTCAGAAGAGTTGAAAAAGATGATTTTTCCTTTAAAAACGGTAAGGTTGAACTTATAATAACAGAAAACCTATATCATCTGGAGCCGATTGATGATAAAGCTATAAAGGGATTTGACAGAGAGGAGATAAGAAGATATATTGAATGGAAAGCTGATGCAAAGGGAATAAAATCTCCCCTTTTAACATACAGTAGATTCGGAAATTCCATCTTTGGTTTTATTTTCCCTGAGGGACGAAATTTCATAAAAAAATATTTTAATGATAAAGTTTCCGGTGTTAAAACTTTTGCCCTTTCTGTTTATAATAGGATGAGAAGTAAGCTGAAAGAAAACTCTCTTTTGATAATTGATTATAAAAATCTTTTTATTTTTTTAGCAATAGGAAAAGATTCCCCTGTGTTTATCAGAAAAAAAATGAATTTGAGTGAAGATGAAATCATAAATGAAGCTGAAATAACAGTAAAATTTATTTCAGAAAGATTTGGCTTTAATATCGGGAAAATTTATTCGCGAATTGAAATTCCCGAGGAAAGAATTGTTTTGATTAAAGAGGATTTTATTAAAGGGATTTTAAAATGAGAAAGCTTAAAAGGACAGACATAGATTTTCTTTGTTATGAGAAAAGAGCCAGAAAAGAATTGCTTCTTAAAGTTTTTTACGGAATTATAATCTTTATCCTGTTATTTTTAACTTTTTTCCTGATATATTCTGCAAATATTAAAAAAAATAAATATTTAGCATTAAAAAATGCTCTTGAAAACAGAATTTCATTAAAAAAGGAGGAATTTATCAGACTCGGGAAAGATTTAAAAGCTTACAATAAAAGGTATGGTTCATTAATTAAAGAGATAAATAATTTGATAGATTATAAGGCATTTCCGATTGGCGAATATCTTACATATTTGAGGGACTATCAGGGACTTTTGATTACAAATTTTTATTTTTACCCTGATTTTAAAATTAGGATAGATGTTAAGTCTCAGGATTACAATATTCTTGTAAATTTTAAAAAATATCTTGAGAAAAAATTTTACTGTAATATTGGAGAGGATAGAAAGCAACAGAACTTTTATTTTCAAACTATTGTTTTAAAGGTAAAAAATGAAAACTAAAAATATGATTTTTTTGATTCTGATAATTTTTATGATTATAATTTTTTATTTCAATTATTATATTCCTGTAAGAGAAGAGATCTTAAATCTTCAGAATTCCGTTGAAAATGATAGGGCTGAACTTAAAAAGCTCGAAAAAAAGGTGGAAGAGAGAAAAGCGGAGATCAAAAAGTGGGAAAACAGTGTTAAGGATATTGAGTACATAAAAAATAATTATGTTTTAAATGATAGGGTTCTTTTGAGATTTAAGATAGAGGAGCTTTTAAATTCTTCGGGAATTATTCCTGATTCTGAAAAGATTGGTTATAAAAAAATAAAAAATAGTGATTTTGGAATTTTAAGCTTTGAATTTAACACAAAAGCTGATCCCAGACTTTTTGAGCTTTTTAAAAAGATTCGTCAGAAAAGACTTTTGATTGGGCTTGAATATTTGAGAGTTGATGCATTCCCCAACTCATCTGCTAAAATAAGATTGAGAGGTCTTGTTTATGAAGAGAATTAACATTTTATTGCTTTTGTTTATATCATCGGCTTTACTTGTTTCAGGGCAAAGAGACTCCTTTGTAAAACTTGAAAAATTAGAGAGTATAGTGGTTAAAAAGGAAGCGATAAAAGATAATCTTGATAAGAAAATTGATAAAAAAAATTTAATTACTCCAAATAAAATAGCTCCCTTCGGATTTCCTGTAAATCAAACTTCTTCCAATAAAATTGAGGATAATGTTGAGAAAAAAGCGGAGCCTCAGGCGGATATTCTGGGGATTATTCTCAGCAAATTTTATAAGGCGGTATTAATCAATTTGAATGGAAATTATATTTTTTTAAGAGAGGGAGAAAGGGATGAGTATTCGGATTTAAAGGTATTAAAAATTACCCCCGAAAAGGTAACAATCATTTTAAATAAGAAGAAAAAGGAATTAGAGGTGGAGAATGAGTAAGTATCATTTTATTATTATAATATTGGTATTAATGCTTTTTAGCTCCTTTTGCGCCACATATCTTCAGGAGTATAAAACAGCGGAATCTTATTATCTGGCCGGGGATGTGGAAAAGGCATATGACCTTTATAAAGCCGCCCTTAAAAAGGAGCCGTTGAACAAGAGGTATAGAACTGGTTATTTCAAGGCAAAGACGGCCTTGATTCTAAGCTATACAAAAGCTGTTAACTATTATCTTAAAAACAAAGAGAAAGAGAAGGCAATCACCTATCTTGAAAAGCTTGTGAAATTGGTTCCTGAGGACCTTAAATATAAGGATCTTCTTGCTGAACTAAAGAGCAAAAAAAAGATTACTGAAAGAAAAAGGATTAAAAAGGTTGAAAAAAAGAAACCAAAACCAGCTCCTGTGAACATAAAGTTTAAGAATGCGCCTCTTACTGAGATTTTAAAGGCTGTTTCAAAAATCGGGAATTTTAACCTTGTGTTTGACTCAAATTTCAGAGATAGGGAGTATTCAATAGAGTTAAAAAACAAGAGCTGGGAAGATGCACTTGATATTATCTGCACAGCTACAAAGAATTTTTATGTTAAACTGGATTCAAATACAATACTTGTGGCTCCCGATAATCTTATGTCAAGAAATCAGTATAAAAAGGAGGAGGTCAGGGTTTTTTATCTTTTTGAAGCAAATGGCAAAAACCTTGTGCGGGTATTATCAAGAATTGTCAGAGGAAAGGTAAATCTTACATATCTTGAAGATATAAATGCCATTGTCGCGAGAGGTTCTGCCAAAGACCTTGATTTTATCGGTGAATTAACAAAAAAGTTGGATAAACCTAAAGAGCAGGTAATGATTGAAATTAATATAATGGAGGCAAATAAGAACATAATTCAGAGCCTTGGCAATGACTTACTTTCTGCCGGTGTGGGAGTTTCTTTAAGTTCTGAAGGTGGCCCTGCCACTATGAGTTTTGAAGATATATCCAAAATCTCAAAATCAGGAATCTATCTTACGATACCCACTTCAGTGATAACAATGCTTGAAAGCACAGGCTATACAAAGACCTTAGCAAGCCCAACAATGGTTGGCATGGAAGGGGAAAAACTAACCTTTAAAATCGGAGAAAAATTCCCGCTTCCGAACACTCAGTTTCAGGCAATGGCTGCGGGTGGAGTGTCATCTGTTCCTGTAACGAGTTATGAATATAAGGATATCGGACTAAACTTTGAAGTAACTCCCTATATTCACAGAGGCGGAGAAGTTTCATTAAAAATGAAGATACAGGTATCAGCTATCGGTGCGTCGGGTTATGCTGATATTCCCTCAATAAGAAACAGGGAAATAGAGGTTAATTTGAGATTAAAGGAGGGTGAGACAAATATTTTAGCAGGTCTTCTTCAGGAAGAGGAGAAGAGGACATTGTCAGGGATTTTGGGATTGAGCAAAATTCCTATTTTAGGTAAACTTTTTGGAAATTCCAAAAATAATTATACTCAGACAGACCTTATTTTTACCATAACCCCTTATATTGTAAAAAAACTTTATATAACACCAGAGGATGAATCTCCGATTGAGTTGAGAAAAAATGAAAAGATAAAACCTCTTCCTGATATAATGCCGGGAAGAATGTTGGGGAGAAGAAACTTTCCAAAAAGAACTCTGGCGGATAACAAATTATTTCTTCCTCAAAAACTTTATATGGGGAAGGGAAGAGAATACACTTTGATAATATCAGGGAAGGTAAAAGATAAAGCTTCAAGGGCAAATCTGACAATCTCCTTTGATACTCAATATCTTGAAGTAACAGATATTTCAAAATCCAATCAAAAAACCTTTTCAAATTTTGATAATTCATCGGGAAGAGTTGACATTGGTATAACCTTTGACGGAGGAAAAAGCGGTATAATTAGCTTTGCTTCCATTAAATTTAAACCGAAAAAGATTGGTACAACCTACATAGATCTGAGCTCTGTTGATATAAGGGATAAGAATGGCAATTCCATCAACATGGAGTATCCTGACAGGATAACAGTTTCAATAAGATGAAAGTCCTTCTCATAGAGGATAAAGAGAATTATCTTGAGCTTTTAAAGGATATACTTGAGTCAGAGGGGATAGAAAGTGTCGGAGTCACAACAGGTAGAGAGGGGATTAGAAAATTAAGGGAGGAGAGATTTTCAGCCATTGTTTCAGACCTTTTTCTCCCTGATATAGATGGTTTTGAAATAATAGAGGAAACAAAGAAGAGGTATCCTGATCTGCCAATTATAATAATAACAGCTTTCAGTTCAATTGAAAGGGCTGTGGAAGCAATAAAGAGGGGAGCCTATGATTTTATTCCAAAACCTTTTGAGCCTGAACATTTAATCTTAAAATTAAAAAAGGCGATAGAAAACTATAATCTGAAAATTTCAAAAGAGGCTTATTCTGAAAGTTTAAAAGATATTGAGATAATAGGCGAAAGCCAGATTTTAAAAACAGCTCTTGATAAGCTTGAAAAGGTTGCTGAAACAGATTCATCTGTTCTTCTTTTAGGTGAAAGCGGTACGGGGAAAGAGCTATTTGCCAAAAAACTTCACTTTTTAAGTAAGAGAAGGGATTTCCCTTTTTTAAGCATAAATTGCGCATCTATTCCTGAAAAGCTTCTTGAAACAGAGCTCTTCGGATATGAAAAGGGAGCCTTTACGGGAGCATACAAAACAAAAAGAGGAAAGCTTGAAATAGCCCATCAGGGAACTGTTTTTCTTGATGAGATTGGAGATTTACCCCTTGAGCTTCAGCCCAAGTTATTAAAAGTTTTGGAGGAAAAATCCTTTGAAAGGGTAGGGGGAACTGAGAGAATATCTGTTGATATAAGATTTGTTTTTGCTACAAACAAAGATTTGAGAGAAGAGGTAAAAAAGGGAAATTTTCGTGAAGACCTCTTTTTTAGAATTTCAGTTTTTCCGATTGAAATTCCCCCTTTGAGGGAGAGAAAAGAGGATATTCCTCTGCTTATAGATTATTTTATAAAAAAGATAGGAGAGAAGATTAAAAAGAGGGTAAAGGGAATTTCAGATGATGCCCTTGTTTTGCTTAAGGAGTATGATTGGTATGGGAATATAAGAGAACTTCAAAATACAATTGAAAGGGCGATAATTGTGGCAAAGGGGGATATTATTAAAAGGGAGGATATTTTTTTGTTCAGAGAAGAGGGAGAAATTGATCTATCAGGCCCTCTTTCTGAAGTTCTGGACAGAGTTGAAAAGTTTAAAATAGTGGATGCCTTGAAAAAATTCAATGATAGAAGAAAGGCCGCCGATTTTTTGGGCATTTCCTTTAAGACATTGCAAAACAAGATAAGTAAGTATAAAATCAAAGTCTGAGAGGTTATGATGAAAATTAAGACAATTTTCTTTTTTATACTGTTTACAGTGATTTTATCAGGGCTTAATGCTCAGAATTTTAATATGTTCCTGGGCGGAGGTCTGAATTTTGTCGGACAATACGGGAGTGTTGAGGATTATGTTTCAGGGAAGAATGATTTTCCCGTAACACCCTCTCACAAGAATTCCTTGATTACCGGCTCTTTATCATATTCATTTTATAAAAATTTTGGAATTTTATTGAAATCTTCTTACTACTTTAAAACAAATGTTATGCTTGATGATCCCTCTGATGGGGATAGTGTTAATATTGATACATCGCCTCATCTGTCCCTGAGTTTGAATATTGTATATTCTTTAAATAAAGGAAGATTTCAGCCCTTTTTTTATCTTGGAGGAGGAATTGATAAAATTTTTCCGGAAGATAAGGTTTATACTTCTAAATATGGTTATGAAATAGTTTTTCTCTCTCCCGAAAGAACTGTGGATCCGATGTTTAATCTTGGCGGAGGATTTGATTTCAGGATTATTTCATCATTTTATTTTAGAATAAACATAGATTATATGATGATTTTTACTCAGTCAGCGAATATTGGAAATTTTGAAACCTCAGCTGGATTTTGCTTGAAATTTTAAAATGTCATTTAAAAGGTTTCCGGGGAATTGGGAGTTAAAGGAGCTTTTTAAAAAACTTATTTCTCAGGATACCATATCTCAGGCTATCTTACTTTCGGGAGATTCTCTCTCTTTTAAGGATGGTTTTGCCTTTGAAATAGCAAAAGCCCTCCACTGCGAAAGGGGAAACGGAGATTCCTGCGGAGAGTGTAGAAATTGCAAACTTATGGAGGGAATTAAGGATGAAGATGGAAATATAATCCCTTCACATCCGGATTTTTTAAAAATTGTTCCGGAAAAGGATATCATAAAGATTGATATTGTAAGGGAGATAGCAAAATTCATAAGAAGCAGGCCTATGATTTCAAGAAAAAAGGTTGTTTTGATTGAGAATATGGATAGAATGAACATTGAGGCTCAAAATGCCTTTTTAAAGATTTTAGAGGAGCCTCACTTTTATGTTCACTATATACTTACCACATCAAGGATTGATACAATCCTTGACACCATTATTTCAAGAGTTCAAAAGTTTTATCTGAAAAGGGTTTCAAAGGCTGAATTCTTTGACTTTTTTAAAGAGTTTCCAGAGGATATATTAAACCATGCTTTTGAAAAGGGAGCTTTTCCCGACAGTGTGAGTGAAGAGGAACTTGAAGAGGAAAAGCTTCTTTCATCAATTGTATCAAAAATTCTTGAAATAGGAGATAAAAGATCACTTATTGAACTGAGGGATTTATTTATTTCACTTTCCAGGGATTCAAAGGGTGATTTTTTAAGAAATGTAATTTTTACGGTAAAAAGAAAGATAAAAGAAAAGATCTCAGCTCCTTCCTCGGAAAATTTGAATTTGGATGATAAATTTTTTGAATACTACAACAAACTTGAATCCCTTGAAACAGACACCCTTTTAAACATAAACTCAAACCTTCTCTTCACCACCCTCTCAGATCTTCTGCTGAATTTTCACCGGAATTTATAAAAAATATTTTTTCTAAAACTTCTTCAACTTTTTTCTTTCAGCAATATTTGTCTTGAGTAAACATAGCAGTTTCGGAAAGATTATTTTTGACGCAAAGGGGACTGTTTTAAATCTTAATAAAATATAATATAATTGAACAACGGAGGTTAAGATGAGAAAAAAGTTTTTGCTTTTAGTATTAATTGTTATCACATTAAGCGTTGCGGTTTATTCGGATTTTGTCGTTATAGGTGATGTCAGAATTCAGGAAGAGGTAAGACCGGTTATTCCTTTAAATGACATATTTTTAAATAACATTGAACAAATTAATATCTTAAAACCCGACTATGTTTTTATTGTAGGTGATTTAATTTACGGTTATACGAAGAATAAAGAGGAATTAAACTATCAATGGAATGGTTTTTTTAAAACCATAGGTTTCTTAAATTCAAAATACTATCTTGTAAACGGAAATCACGATACATCAAGCAATGAGGTCGGGGAAGAGGTCTTTAAAAAGAGAGTGGGCGAATTAAGATGGGTAAAAAGGTTTAAAAACAAGCTCTTTATCGCTTTGAACACAGAGGAAATATCGCATGTGTCTGAAATATCCGACGAACAATTCTTATTTTTAAAGAATGCACTGAAAAAATATAAAAGGGTCAAATACAAATTTGTTATGCTTCACAAGCCATTGTGGTGGAAAAATTATGATGAAAACGATTGGTTTAAAAGGATACATCCATTGTTAAAAAAATATAAGGTAAGAGCAGTGTTTGCAGGTCATTTCCATGAATATGAGTACAGAAAAATAGATGGGATTGAATACATAGTTACGGGCGGAGGTGGTGCTGAGCTTGAAGATGAAAGTTATAACGGAGCGATTTATCACTTCTTATATGCTAAAGAGAGTAAAAACGGAATAGATTTTTATATTGTTTCAAACAGAGGTTTGTTAAGAAAAGATTTTGTAACCCCAGAGAAAAAAGAGAGATTAAAGGATTACATTTATTCATTGATGCCTGAAATTAAAATCAAAAGGGAGATACCCTATGAGATTAAAATTACAAATCCGTTCAACTCAAGGCTTAAATTCAAACTATCTTACAATGATAATAATTACTACTTTACTTCAGGTTTTAACAAAGCTGAGTTTGAATTACTGAAAGGTGAGGAAATAAATATAAAATCAATGTTAAGGTATAAGGGGTTTGATAAAAGAAGGATTTATCCTATTCCCTCTTTCACTGTTGAAACCCTTGATATAAATAAAAAAACTTATTTTAAAAGGAATTTTGAATTCAAATTGGATGATAAATACTTTATAGACAAACTGACAGCATTGAAACCTGTTAAAACAAAGGATTCCGACCTGAACTATCTGTTTGATGAACCTGAAAAAAATTATGATGAATTGATTGAATTGTTAAAGAATAATTCCGTTGAAATAACAGCTGACATATTCCATGTTTTTAATATTGAAAATGATCTTTATCCCAATTCAAAGGTATTGAGTTTTGTAAAATTCACAATTAATAGTGAGGTTGAAAAAGAAATGACCTTAGTATTCGAAGGTTATCCGATGGATAAAATCCTAATCAACAAAAAATTGGAATATGAAAATACCAATAACGATAAAGTTATTGAACTTACAAAAAAACTCAGGAAAGGTGAGAATGAAATAGTTTTAATTTTTAATAAAAACAGATCTTTAAGAACATTAAGAATAATGAAATTCTAAAAAAGCAAACTTGACCTTAATTGCTCTGTATTCTATAATCATCATTAATATTAGGAGGAGAAATTGGAAAAAATCAATAAATTCTTTCTAACATTCTTTTACACAGGATATTTGCCAATAGCGCCGGGCACATGGGCATCACTTTTCACATCAATAATAATTTTTTATACTTTTAAACATCTACCCTTTGCCCTCTATATCTTCATATTTTCGGCTTTTTTTATAATAGGAAGCATTGGAGCTGATATAATCACAAAAAAATATGAGATAGAGGATCCGAGGTGGATTGTTATTGATGAGGTAATAGGTATGATGATAACATTGCTTCCCCTTTATTATAATACTGTGTTTAATTATAAGGTATTTATTGCCGGATTTTTCCTTTTCAGAATTTTTGATGTTATAAAACCATTTCCCGTGAGCTGGGCTGACAGAAATATTAAAAATGGCTGGGGAATAATGTTAGACGATGTATTGGCCGGGATCTATTCTGCAATAATTTTATATTTAATAAGAGGGTATCTTGTATGAGAGCTGAAATAATTGCTGTTGGCTCGGAACTTTTAACTCCGTACAAACTGGATACAAACTCCCTCTATCTTACGGAAAAGCTGCTTGAAGTAGGTATAAAGGTTGCATACAAAACTGTGGTAGGGGATAATAGGGAAGACCTTTACAAAGCGATAAAGGATGCTTCAAAAAGAGTGCCTTTGATAATATTAACCGGAGGATTGGGGCCCACGGAGGATGATATTACAAGGGAGGTTGTGGCAAACTTTCTTAAAAAGGAGCTTATTTTAAAGGAAGAGATAATAGAAAAGATTAGAAGACATTTTGAAGTGAGAGGAATAAAAATGCCTGATATAAACATCAGGCAGGCTTTTGTGATAGAGGGCGCATTGGTTATGGAAAACAATGTGGGAACGGCTCCCGGTCTATGGATAGATGAGGAGAAGATTAAGATAGCCTTGCTTCCGGGACCTCCGAGAGAATTAAAACCAATGGTTGAAAATTTTCTTATCAATGAATTGAAAAAGTATGGCTCATATAACTATTATTCAAGAACAATGAGAATAGTCGGGCTTACAGAATCAGAGACAGAGGAAAAAATAGAGGATATCATCTCCGGGCTGAAAAATCCGTGGATAAATATTTTAGCAATACCGGGTCAGATAGAGATAAATATTTTAGGAAGAGGTAAAAATTCAATTGAAGAGGCTGAGGACAGAGTTAATGAAGTCTTTAATAGAATCCTTGAAAGATTAAAGGATTATGTTTTTACGCTTGAAAAGGAAAGCCTTGAAGAGGTTGTGGGAAAATTATTGAAGAAGAGGGGTGAATCTCTCTCTGTGGCCGAAAGCTGCACCGGAGGACTTCTTTCCAACAGAATCACAAATATCTCGGGAAGCTCGGCCTATTTTGAAAGAGGTGTTGTAACATATTCCAACAATGCGAAAATGGAGATTTTAGGGGTTAAAAGTGAGACATTGAAGAAACATGGAGCTGTCTCAAGGGAAACTGCTCTTGAAATGGTAGAGGGAATAAAAAGACTTTCAAAAACAGATTATGGTTTGGCTATAACCGGCATAGCAGGTCCCACCGGGGGAACCGGGGAAAAACCTGTCGGGACTGTATTTATAGCCCTTTCAACTCCGCAAAAATCAGAAGTTTTCAAATACAGATTCATAGGAGACAGAGAGAAAATAAAGTGGCAGTCCTCCCAGCAGGCTCTCTATCATCTGTGGAAACACCTTAAAAATGGGTGATACCGTATTTCTATCTCTGGGCTCAAACTTAGGTGATAGGGAAGCTTATCTGAAAAAAGCCATAATGCTTCTGAAACAAGCGGGAGTGAAAATATTGAAGGAATCATCAGTTTATGAAACAGAGCCAATGTATTATGAAAATCAAAACAAATTTTTAAATCAGGTAATAAAGGTTGAAACAGAGCTTTCTCCTTTTGAGCTTTTAAAACTTATAGGTAGAATTGAAAAGGAGTTGAAAAGAGAGCGG
>JALVQI010000168.1 GCA_027031485.1 Candidatus Aminicenantota bacterium
GGAATTAGATTTCTTCACCTACTGGGTGAAACCCAATTCAGGTACCCGGTGGGTGAAGATACTATATTTTACTATATTCTCCGCCTTTCTTCCACTCTATTTACCGCCCTTATCCGATTTTTAGGGACTATATATCTCTCTTTACTAAATATCCATTTTTTGTTATAAAGTCTGATGAAAAAAATATTCTTACTGCTTTTAATTGTTTTTTTATCTTTTGGTTTATTGATTTCCGCTGATGGTTACTCTTTTATGAATGGAGAGTTTACCATTGATAATTTTATGCTCTCACTTTTACCCGGAGGTATTTTTGTAAACTCTGCTTTTGAAAATTTTTTTCCTAACACCACATTTCTTATAGAAGAAAGTAATGGTTTTTCTCTTCTTGATAGAACTAAAGTTTATTTTGACGGAAAATCAACTTTAAATTTTAATTATTATTTTGAGGGATTTAAAACAAACTCCTCTCTTTATCCCGGAGTTAGTGCGCTAATCCCGCCTTTATCTCTTAATTACAGCTATAAATTAAGCTCATCAAACAATATTAATCCAGGAATTAAAATACAGTTGGCTAAGAGGGATGAAAGTTTTAACGAAATCTACTTTTCCTCTGTTGAACCCAACCTTGGCTCATATCTATCTTTCGCACCCTCTTTATTAAACAAGCATCCGATAACGAGAGCTGAAAAGCTTTATGAGACCAGAAGAAAATTTTTAAGAAACAATGTTTTTACCTTTTCAAAAAGAGTGTTAAAAGAAGATGATTCTGACCTTTATCTGTCTTTTTCTTACATTAATTTGAAAAGACTGTTCAATGATTTCAGCTGGAGTTTAAACTCAACTTTTCAGGAAAACGGTGAACTTTTTTCATTTTTAACTTCATACAAGAAAAACATAGGAAATGGGGATATGGAAATAGTTTCAGCTTTAAACAAAAAGTTCAGAGGAAATATGAATTCCGAATTTGGAAGACTCCCTTTTGAAACCGTAAGACAAAACTATTTTTCGGGATTTTTAGGTGCCAAGTATGAAAAACTAACTCTTTCCTTGGGCCTCTCTTTTTTATATGAAAAAGATAGACTTTCTCCGAATTATTCCGAATTTGAAAAGGATCTAACGGATAATGATGGAGAAGGTTTTGTCCCCTTTGAAAGATTGGGAAATTTTGAATCCCTGACAATTAACACAAGCGGAGAAAAGGTTTTTTTGTTGGAATATACTTCTGTTTTGAGCTTTTTTTTTAAAACCAAACAAAGTTTTATAAAGGGAAAAGAAAATCCTTACGGTAAAACAGAATTGTATTTTAATAAATCCCCTTTGTATTCGATTGTTTGGAGCAGTGGATCCCCTTACAAAAATTCGAATTTAATGTTAACCGGAGGTTTAAGTTTTATCTACTATTTTTCCGATAATCTCAAGCTCAAAACTCACTTGTATTATGCAGCTTCATCCCTGTCCTTTGAAGATCGGCGAAAAAACCTTTTTTTAGGTGGAATAGCCTATGATTTTCAGGTTTTTCTCTTTAGGGACAAGGATATAAGTTTTTCTGTTTTTTACGGAAGAAGACCTCAGGAGATAAGAGAAAATCTCAATTTTTTTCTTGAAGATCAAAGGCCCTTCGGGATAATTTATGATAATTCCGGAAATGAAATGGGATATACAGGAGGAAAATATCACCATGTTTCGGAGAATTTGAACACTCCCTATGAAAAGAGGTTTATGATTTCCTCAACGATCAGGTTATCGGATACTTTTAAAATTAACCTGAGAGGAGTTTATGCAAAGTTTTCAGATAATCTATGGGTTAAGTACAAAGGGTATAATGGGATTTATAAAGAGATTGACGGTTTTAACCTCTACTTTCGATCAAAACCCGAAGATTATATTCTGACAAATTATGATTTTGATAAGGATCCTTTTTATGCGGAATTTTTGTTTAATATATTAGGCATGAAAAAGAAGAGCTGGTTTTTCTCATTTTCCTTTATGGCACATATGGGGATGGGGGATACTGCATTTGGAAATGGTCCTGTGTACAATGATATTGGTTTTTTGGATGAAAGCATGGCTGATCCGAACTCCTGGATAAATGGCTATGGAAGAGTTGACGGAGACAGAGCCTTTGTGGGAAAGATTCTCTTTGGCTTTTATCCGATAAAAAATTTGAGTGTTGGCGGAAACATAAAATACAGGGATGGTGACCCTTTTGCCTTTATAGGATATTATCTTTACAATGGGCAGGTGGCACTTTATTATCCTCATATTCAGGCAGAGGATGAGAGAGGAAGAAAGGGAGGGCCAAGGGAGGACTGTATCTGGGATATGAGTTTTAAAATTAATTACAGAATAAAAAGCGGCAGAAAAAAAATCAACCTTTTTTTATCCTTTTTTAATCTTTTTGACATTGGAGCTGAACTTTCCGAGTATGTTTTCACACCTGACAAAAGAAATGCTGTTGAATTGCAAATTCCGAGAAGTTTAAGATTCGGAATTTCATATGAATTTTAAAAAAGTCATCTTTTCAATAAAACAGTCAAAAATCAGACACCTCTTGGCAAAATCTCTTTTTTATCTCATATTATTAATGTGGCATAATTTTTGATACTTTTTTGTGTGAAATTATAATTTGAGGTTGAAAAATGAGTTTAATAGAAAGTGTGGATTTAACAATACTTGAAAAGTTTTTAGATGAGAGTATTAAAAAGCATAGTGTGATTGCTTCAAACATTGCAAATGCTAATACTCCCAACTATAAAGCAAAAGAGCTTGATTTTGAAAAGGCTTTTAAAAAAGCGCTGGGAGAGGGGGACGATGAAATCTCTTTAAGAACCACCGATCCGGAACATATTTCGGACTCAAATTCTCTGGAAAATCTTTCAACTGAAGTGGAAATTTCTTCCGCTCCTGCAAGAGCTGACGGGAATAATGTTAATCTGGAGAGGGAGATGGTGAAGCTTACGGAAAATAACATATCTTACAACCTTGGGATACAATTGATAACAAAAAAGTTAAAAGAGATTAGAACAGCCATAACATCGGGTAGGAGGTAGAGATGGGAGGACATTTTACTATATTTGATATAGCGGCATCCGGTCTTTCGGCCGAACTTAAGAGGATTCAGGTTATTTCAACAAATATAGCGAATGTAAATTCGACAAGAACTCCCGAAGGAGGTCCCTATAGAAGAAAGGATGTTGTATTTGAAACAACAAAGGTTGGTGAAAATGATTTTGATGAAATTTTAAATTCCAGGGTCAATGATGATAGTGGAGAGGGTGTTGAGGTGAAAGAAATTTTTGAAGACCCTTCACCTTTTATAAAAAAGTATGATCCTCAACATCCGGATGCTGATCAAAATGGTTATGTTTCCTATCCCAATGTTAATGTTGTGACAGAAATGGTAAATTTAATGAATGCTTCGAGAAGCTATGGAGCAAATGTCACTGTAATTCAGTCTTTAAAAAATATGATATCTAAAGCCTTTGATATCGGGAGGTAATAATGTCTGATCCAAAAATTACAGATTATTCAAAAATAATTCAACAGATAGAGAAAGGAATTTCCATTGATAAAGCTAACAAAACAGAGAAAGAAGAAGGTGGGAAGTTTGCTGAGATCTTGAAGGATGC
>JALVQI010000169.1:0-13395 GCA_027031485.1 Candidatus Aminicenantota bacterium
CAGAGCCATTACTCGTAGTAATCGTAGCAGGCCAAGACCTCGACTCATTAGTGACCAAATCCCTGGACTCAACAGTAAGAACATAAACAGGAGCTTCCTCTTGCTGTTCCGTTGCTTTCTTACACCCTGTATTTACAACACTCCCCGATATCATAACACCAATCATCAAAACTAAATACAAAATCTTTTTATTCATATCATATCCCTCTTTACATTACTAATAAACATTATAAAAAAAAATGTGGTTTTTGTAAAATAAAAAAAATTGATAGCAGGGCAATTCATGAATTGCCCCTACAGTATTATTCACAATACCTCTACCTTGTAATCCGAAATATTCCTCTCTTTCGTCGAAAAATTTATCCCTATTAACACTATCTCCTTGCCTCTGTTCTTATACGGCTCATAGTATTTTTTCTCTTTTATCTGCTCAATTGCTTTACTTGAATCCTGATTGCATTTAAACTCAATTATATAATACCTGTCCCTTGTCTCTATCAGTGCATCTATCCTTCCCTCCGATGTCAATATCTCAGATTTAATTCCCACTCCGCTCGACGATACTATCAAATAAAACAAAATATGAAAATCAGCCTCATCTAACTTCTTCTTTTTCATCAATGTATAAGGTATCTCTGAAAATACACTCTTTATTATCTCTATCGCCTCTTCTACCTCTCCTCTGTTAAGCTTACTCCTTATCTTTTTATGTTTTGATTCCCCATCCCCAAGGTATAGTCTTGTCAAAATACTTTCGGTAAATGATACTCTTACCTCTTTATTAGGATATGATAATACATAAAGGTCATCCTCAGCATTATAATCCTTGATTGTAAGATAGCCTGATTGAAACATCAGAGGAAGCGGGGATAGTCTATCAAGCTCATATACTGAAAACTGTGAGCTTGATACCTCATAATCCTCATATTCAGGTATGTAAATATTACCTTCTTCTATTAGATTTATTAAAAATGTTGGTGTTCCTGTCTCAAACCAGTAGTTTTTTATGTTCCTGCTCCTTAATGCTGAAAAAAGTGAAAACGGATTGTAAACCCGAACATCTTTTGATGAAAATCTATAACCATTGTAATAATTCCTTAATTCCTCTCTTAATTCATTACATTCTATTCCCTTTTCATTACAAAAATATTCAACGTAAGGTGTAAGATACTTATCAATCTCTTCCTCAGTTATTCCCAATATTTCACTATTATCCTCTTCCATTGTAAGATCAGTCAGATTATTTAGCTCTGAAAATATTGATACCTTTGAAAACTTTGTTATTCCCGTTATGAATACAAATCTTGTAATCCCCCCTAATTCACCGGTCTTAAGTGTTCCGTAAAACTCCTTTAATATCTCTCTGTTTTTATCAGCTATCTTTAACTCCTCTTCTCCCTTCCCTAAATGATCAATTATAGGTTTATCATACTCATCTATCAGAAACACTATATCCTTTCCTGTTTTATCTCCTATCTTTGTTGCAAGTTCCTTAAAAACTTCCTTTATCTTCCCTCTATTCTTAAGCTCTATTCCATAACCTTCTCCTATATCCCTCAAATATCCCTCTATACTCTCCTTTAAAATGTCAGGAGTGTTATTGCTTATCCCATTAAAATCCAATCTAACAACAGGATACTCCTCCCATTCATAATCACTTTCGTATATGTAAAGTCCCTTAAACAAATCTTTTTTACCTCTGAATATATTGTAAAGAGTAGAAATCAAAAGTGATTTTCCGAATCTTCTTGGTCTTGAGAGAAAGTAGTATTTTCCTGAGCTTATGAGATTATAAAGATGTTGTGTCTTATCAATATACAAATAGCCTTCGTTTATAATACTTTCAAAATCACTAATCCCAATAGGCAAATTTTTTATTTTTTTATTCATAATTAAATAATAGCATAATATTTTTTATTTTCAAACAGTGTGACCATATTAGCTCAGGGCTATATCGTACGCGCCCCTACAAATATTGTTTTATGCTTCAAAAACAACTTGTCAATTCTGTTTTTTGCCCTATATTGATTGTATAAGAATTCGTTAAAAGGAGGTAAATATGGTATATCGCCGCCTCTTAAATTTTATTGAGGATAAAAAGGATTCATTGGCAAAACAATGGGTAAAGGAGACAAGAGTATCAAAATATATGCCCACCTATAATAAATTAACAGACGGGGAGTTAGAAAGCAGGAGTAAAAAATTAATTGAACATTTGTTATTGTTTTTAAAGGAGGATGTTTCAAAAAATAAAATAGGCAGATACTTTGTCGGAATTGGGAGGGAAAGATATAAGGAAAAATTTCCTCTATGCGAAGTTCATTATGCGGTTTATTTAACAAAGAGAATTTTATGGAAAACAATTGTGGAAGAAAATATTTTTGACAGCACTGTTGCTCTGATAACAGCTCTGGAGCTTCAAACCACTTTTCACTCTTTTTTTGACAGAGGAATATTCTTCATAATAAGAGGATACATAGAAAAACAGTATGAGGAGCTTAAGAACAAAGAAGGTCTTCCGGAAGAAAAATTGGAAAAATACTTTTTCCCCGGCTCATTCCTTCATCCTGAGGAATCCATGGAAGAAATATTTAACAGAGAGAGATAGAATTGACGGATAATTGAGCCTTGAGCCATGAGCTAATGTGTAATGTTAATAGCTCGTTGTTGTTTTGTTTTTAATAAAGAAATCATTGGTGACTTTCCTGAGTGAATGGTTCAACACTGATTGCCTATGGCTATATTGTACGCTCATGCAATTATATTATTTGCGGATTAAATGCAAATGACAAAGGCAAATAACCGTAGGGGGAAACCCGGTAGAATAAATAATATTAAGGGGAGGCATTGAAATAGCCTCCCCCTTTTTTATTTTCTAATATCAGCAAGGAGCAGGGCAAAAGGTCTGTACATTACATGGGCAAACTTCGTAAATGGAAAAGTCAATATTAATTCAAAGACAACAACAAGGTGAAATGCAAAGGTAAAATAATAAATCTTAACAGCAGATGACCATCTTAATATATCAAGAGTGTATCCCGATAATATCGCAAGAAATATCAAAACAATAAAAATCCAATCCGTATGGTGGGTAAATTTTGAGTATTTATCAACTTTCTTTAATCTTATCCAGAGAAAAAACAGAACACCGTAAAGAGCGGGAATTCCTGACATCAATCCTAAGAACTTTGGTATTGTTCTTATTCCTTCATTTGAAGGCAAAAAGAAATCAAAAAGCATAACAGTAATAGTAGCCAAAAACAGTCCTAAAAATCCCCATAAAAGTAAAAGATGTGCAGTATATCTTTTTTTATCTTCACACTCACTGAATTTTTTTTGAGCTAACACCTCTTTAAAGAAAACTTCAAGAAATGACTTCAAATAATACTTCATACCAATCCCATTCTTTTTTGTAAGCTTTATACTTTTTAGAATCAGGAGGAGCTGAATAAAGCTAAATATCAGAAGAAAAATAAATAAGATAATTCCACCATCATGTAAAACATTTAGACTTACAAAAGATAGAGGTTTTATCTCTTTCATATCCGGATTATTTTTTAAAATAAAAATTCCCAATACTCCTAACAGAGTTAAAACAAACCAGGCCCACAGAGATGAAAAACCCTGATAGAATAGATCCGAGATTCTACCTACAGAAAATTTTCTTATCTGATATCTTCTCAGAGCCATCATAAGGCCACCGGGGTCAGCATCTCTCGGGCAGGTATCCGAACACTCTCCGCAATAGTAGCAGAGCCAGGGATCAAGGGATGAAGCTATTTTATTTTCCAATCCTAAAACTGTAGCTCTAACCATTTTTCTCGGAAATGAATTATCTTCGGTTGAAAGAGGACATATTGCAGTGCAGGTTCCACAATTATAACAGGCATTAATATCAAAAGCCCCAAACTTTTTTATCTTTTCTGAAAAATCAGGATTAACTCTTTCCATCACTTCCTCCCTTTAAGCTCATAATAATAGTAATCATCATCGGAAATCTCTCCTGTCTCCTCAATATATCCGTATTTTCTGCATGTCATAACATTGTAAGTAACATCTGCCAATGGTAATCCCATAATTTCAGCTATTTGAGGTATTGTCTTGGGACCGTCAGAGAGCGCCTTTGCTATTGCTTTTCTTATTTTCATAAATTCCTTTGTTTCCTCAACTTTTTCCTCTGAAACCTTATGTTTCTTCTTTATGTATTTTAATGTCTTTTCTTTATCCCAGCTCATCTGTTCACCTCCTCCAATATCCCATCAATCATCCCAAGAATCTCTTTGTTTGTATAACCCTTTATTTCAATTGCCCTTGATTCACAAACAGGAACGCATGATCCACAGCCTTTGCACAAAGCCTCATTAATAACGGCAATCTCCTTTCCATTTACTGATTTTCTCTCTATTGCATCATATATACATACAGCATCACAATTTCCGCACCATTCGCATTTTTCTTCATCTATTATTGCAACAATAGGCTCAAGTTTTAGAGTTCCGCTTGAAAGGAGAGAATAGGCTTTTGCGACAGAAGAAAGGGATGATAAGATAGTTTCCGTTAGATTTTTCGGGCCCTGTCCTGTTCCCGCTATATAAACTCCATTAATAACAGTTTCCACTGGCCTTAACTTAGGGTGAATTTCACTGAAAAATTTATCCCTTCCGAGAGGAACTTTAAATATCTTTTCGAGTCCTCCATTTTCCCTTGGAACCATACCGGTAACAAGAACAACAAGATCAGGTATAATCTCAATTTCTTCCTTATCAGTAAGAAGGTCCTCAATTTTAACAGAAATATTCTCTCCATTTTTTCCCACAACAGGAGGATTTGATTCATCAAATTTTAAATTGATATCTTCGTTTTTACAGGAATCCCTATACAAAATTTCCTGTTTCCCATATGTTCTGATATCCCTGAACAGGTGATAACTCTTTATATCATTGTACTTTTCCTTTAAGAGAAGGGAGGTATGAATAGCTGCTGTACAGCAGTATCTTGAACAATATTTATTTTCTCCATCCTTTTGTCTGCTTCCCACACAGTAGATAAATGCAATATTTTTTATTTTTTTACCATTATAAAAAAGTTCTCCATGGCTCAATTCCATCAATCTTCTGAATTGCTGAAGCGTAAGCACACTATCAAACTTTCCATAACCAAATTCTCCCTCTTTTGGCTCATAGGGAGAAAAGCCTGTGGTCAGAATTACAGCTCCTACTCTCAGGTTTAATTTCTCTTCCTTTTGATTAAAATCAAAAGATTCAGGGCAGAGTTTTTCACATATACCGCATCTTGTGCAATTTTCTGTATCAATAGCAGGAATTACAGGGAATGCTCTCTCATAGCTTTTATATATCGCCTTTCTCTTGGTTAACCCGAAATTAAATTCATCATCCACTTCAACGGGACACTCTTTTAAAATTTTTTCATAAGATTTGCAATTAAAATCTCTTTTTACAAATCTGGGTTTTATTTTAACTTCCAGATCAAAATTACCGACACATCCGGAAAAAGATTCAACTTCGGCTCCCGTAAAAATTTTAATATTATTCCTTTTTATTATTTCTTTATAAAGCCTTTCTATTAAAACCTCTCCTCTTTCATTTGTTTCAAAGAGCTCTCCCCATTGAGGGATTCTGCCACCTAAAAAATGCTCCTTTTCTATAAGGTAAACATTAAGCCCTGTGTCAGAAAGTTCAATTGCAGCTCTCATACCTGCCGCTCCTCCTCCTATCACAGCCACTCCGTTGGTTACAGGTATTTCATTGGGAGTCAGAGGTTTGGCTTCAATAGCTCTCCTTATCCCAGCTCTTATTAATCTTATTGCCTTTTCCGTTGCCTTTTCAGGATTGTCAGAGTGGGCCCATGAATCCTGTTCTCTGATATTAACCTGAACATATTCATAGGGATTTAAACCGGCTCTTTCTGCTACACTTCTGAAAGTGTGAAGGTGAAGCTTCGGAGAGCACGAAGCTACAACAATTCCATCCAGATTATTTTCCTGAATATCTGCTATTATCTCCTTTTGACTTGAATCAGAGCAAGCAAAAACCGTAGTTTTGGCAAGAAAAACTCCTTCCTCATCCTTTACAGCTTCCCTGACTCTCTTAACATCAACATAATCGGAGATATTTCCTCCGCAGTGACAAATATATACTCCTATTTTTTTCTTCATTTTATACCCCTGATATATGCTGACACTTCCGCAGAGGCAGCTCCTGCCGATAAAATTGAATCAGGAATATCCTTGGGACCTGTTGCGGTTCCTGCGGCAAAAACTCCTTTCAAGTTTGTTTTTGCAGGATTTAAAAGAGGATCAATCTGCTTTACATAAAAAAAATCATCAAGTTCAAGAGTTTCAAATTTGAACATTCCTGTAACTTCGGGGTTTGCAAGCATTCCGACAGAGAGAACAACAAGGTCATGTTCGGCTTCCTTAACTGCACCTGAGCCTTCTATATCTTCATATCTGACAATCAAATTCCCTGTCTCCTTAATTTCTTCAATCTTTGCTACCTTTCCTTTAACAAATTGAACTCCCATATCCTTTGCCTGCTGATAAAACTCCTCAAACCCTTTACCAAAGGCTCTTATATCAATATAGTAAATTGTTATATCGGCAAGTGGTAATGCTCCCATCAAAAGCTGAGCTTGTTTTATTGAATACATACAGCATATTTGAGAGCATATCGGATTCCCTACGGTAATATCCCTTGAGCCCGTGCATAGAACATATGCTATATTCTCCGGGATTTTACCATCAAGAGGTCTTACGACAGCATTGTACGGTCTCGTGGGAGAAAGGAGTCTGTCCATCTCCATTGCGTCCATAACATTGGGAAATCTGCCGAACCCATATTGAGGTTTTTTCCTTGCGGGAAAGAGATTAAAGCCTGTTGCTAAAACAACAGCCTTAACTTTCAGGGTATAAGTTTCCGGTTCCTGAGTAAAATCAATTGCATTGGCAGGACAAACTCTCTCACATACTCCACAGAGCACACAATTTTCAATGTCAATTACTGCAGTTTTAGGAATTGCTGTGCTAAATGGGATATAGGCAGCTCTTCTTCCGACAAGACCGAAATTAAATTGGTCTTCAACATTTACAGGACAGTTTGCTTCACATTCCTGACAACCGGTGCATAAATCTTCTCTTACATACTTGGGTTTTTTCAGTATCCTCACTTTGAATTTTTTGTCAATTCTCTCTATGCTCATAACTTCGCTATAACTTAAAACCTTTATATTCTCATGACGTATTGTTTCGGACATCTTGGGAGTAGCAATACAGCTTGCACAATCAAGAGTGGGAAAAACTTTACTGAGAAGGATCATCTTTCCCCCGATTGAAGCTTCTTTTTCAATAATGATAACTTTAAAGCCCATATCAGCTAAATTCAAAGCCGTCTCCTGACCGGCAATTCCTCCCCCGACAACCATCACATCATATTCAAGATGAAACATTTTCTCCTCCTATTTCATCTCTTGTACTTCCGATTTTCAACAAAGCTTCGGAAAATTTTTTCATATGATTTACAAAAGCTTCCGCACAAACAGAGCAAATAGCCGCCATCTTAATTCGGGAAGGATTTATACCAATCTCCTTTGCCTTTTCCTGAGCAGCCATAACTATCTTAGCGGTTAATTCCGAACAGTCATCTCTATACGGACAATCAGAGCCGTCAGCAGCTATGAAAACTCCGTCAAAACCCCTTTTTAAGGCGTAAATAATCCAATCGGGATTAATCCCGCTTGAGCAAGGAATGCTTATAGTATAGGCTGAAGGCGGGTAATGCATCTTCAAAAGCCCCGCAAGATCTATCCCTGGATCCGAAATACTATTGGTGGAAAAAACGAGGATTTTCGGTGAATATGTTTCCTCAACTCTTTCCGTCATTTCATCTTTTTCATAAATATTCTCCAGTATCCAGCCTCTTCAATTACACCTAAAAACTCATGTCCCATTTTCGCTGCCCATTTGGGGATATCCTTTGCTGTCCCTTCATCGGAAGACATAACCTCCATGATTCCGCCCACAGGCACTTCCGCGAGAGCTCTCTTTGCCGCAAGAAGAGGACCCGGGCATGCCGTTCCCCTTGCATCAACAACTTTGTCCACACTTAAACTTTTTAATTCTTCATTACTTAACATATTATTCCTCCTTAAAAAATGATTTTTACTAAAGCTTTACCTTAAAATAAAAGTCAGATAAAAAGGCTTATATCAGCTTTTTCTGCTGCTGAAATATACTCTCCTATACCGCAAATATCATCCGCAATATCAACGAAATCTTCAAGCTTTTCTCCACCCCAGATCTTACCGGCAAGGCCGCAGATATGAATTTTCACATTTGTAAGCTCTTTTGCCTGCTTGAAAAAATCAATCCATTTGGGAACTTTCAACCTTTCAAGCGAGGCAAAGAATTCATCCTTTTTGTCCTGCAATTCGGCAAGGTGTTTGTTTGTTTCAACATTTTCTTTTTTGAAAGCATAAGCTCCCATCAAAAGAACATAAACATCTACTTCATAATCCTGTGAGGCTGCTCCGCTTAGAACAACTCCCGCTGCGGTTAATCTGTCAACACTACCCGAAAAGATAGCCATAACCATTTTTTTTGACATTTTAAACCTCCAATAAATTATTTATTGTTATTATATTAACTTTATGAAAATTTGTTCTCTCTCTATTTTTTAATTTTATCCAATTGTCAAGAAAACTCTGTCCTAACGGTTTTAGCTGTGTTTTTTGGGTAATGTTTTTACTAAAAATAAAAAACTCAATCAAAATATAATTCTTTTTCTTCATATGTTAATAAATTAACTTATTTTTTATCATTTGTCAATATATTAACGATAATAATTTTGTTTTTAATATTTTGTGAGCATTATTGAAAAATCCTGGGGAAAAACAAATTCTTCTCCGATTCCTAAAAAAATTTCTGTTTATTTACTTAATTTTTTTGAAGTTAACAAAAATATGAGAAAATCGCCGGGAAATATTGGTAAAGCTTATGTTTCTTTCTTATTTTAAAAAAAGGTGAAAACTTACACTTTAATTTTTTTATATATTTGGATTCAGAGCTCTGACTCTGATTTCTTTTTGATTTTAATCCAGAAGTAAAGGCCCCCAAAAAATCCTATAAGGGAGATTAACTGAGGCACGGAAAGGGAAGAAAATGGTCTGTCCACTCCTCCGAAAACATATCCTCTGTCAGGATCTCCTCTGAAAAATTCAAGGAAAAATCTAATTACGGCATAATTCATAACATATAGAATAAACACCGTGCCATCATACTTTTTCTTTCTATAAAAAATGAACAAAACGATAAAGTTTAAAAAATTTAAAATTGATTCCATAAGCTGAGTGGGATAAATTCTTGTATAAAGAGGAACCCCTGTGTTCTGATGGGCGATCGGATTTTTAAACATAACCCCTAAAAATGAGTCTGTAGGTCTTCCGTAGCAGCATCCAGCTGAAAAACAGCCCAATCTTCCGAACCCATGTCCGAGTGCTATATAAGGAGCAACAATATCAGATAATTTTAAAAGAGGAAGTTTCTTTTTTCGGGCATATATTATTACAAAGGGCAATCCGAAAACAATTCCTCCGTAAAATGTCCCTCCTGATCTTAAAATATCGGAAAAAAATGTAGGGGATTTTAACATCTGGGGATTTGTAATTATAAGAAGGAGCTTTGCTCCGACTATACCAACTATTACAGTCCAGAAAATCAGATCCGAAAATTTATCCGTATCAATTCCCTCTTTTTTTGCTGTCCAGAGTGAGAGAAAAATACCGGTTCCAATTCCAAGGGCGAACATAAAACCATAGGTATAAATGGTAATTCCAAATATTCTAATTAATATCGGATGCATCTTTCCTCCAGAAAAGTTCTATGATTATTAAAGCGATAACTCCGATTGTTATAAAAGAATCAGCAAAATTAAACACAGGATAACTCCATCTTTTATAATAAACTTCTATAAAATCCACTACCTTTCCTCTGACAATTCTGTCAAAAATATTTCCGAGAGCTCCGGCGATGATAAAAACCATAAAAAGCTGGGATATGAAACGATTTTCAGACTTGAAAAAGAGATACATGAGAATAATCAGTGCTAAAATGGAAATGATTGTAATAACTACGGACACAACAGGATTTTTTGATGTTGAAAGAAATCCGAAAACAACACCCTTATTGTAAGTCTTTGTAATTCTTAAAAACCCGGGAATTACATTAATCCACTGATAGAGGGCTACCTTTTTGTCAATATAGTATTTACTTACCTGATCCAGAATAAATATAAGAATACCAATCGGTAAAAAAACGGAGAGCTTTTTCATTGTTTCCCGTCAAGCTCCCTTACCACAGAAGCACATCTCGGGCAAAGCTCCGGATATTCCTTATCCTCTCCTATGTGCAATGAATAATTCCAGCATCTCGGACACTTTTGAGCTTCAAACTTTTCAGCGAGAACCTTTGTCTCATTGCCTCTTGTCAACTCAATATCCGAAACCACAAGAATTTCTTTTAAAAAATCTTTGTATCCGTTTATTAATTCATAATCATCTTCTTTGAGCTCCACTGTGATTTTGGCTTCAAGAGAATCCTTTATTATTTTTTCGGCTCTTCTGTTCTCCAATTCTTTGAGAGCAAGCTCTCTTATTTCCATAACCCTTTCAAATTCTTCCCTTTCCTTTTCGCTTAAATACTCAAAGCTCTCATCATCTATTGTTTCAAGGTGTATTGATTCCTTTTTCCCTTTAAATTCAGGTAAATATGAGTAAGCTTCTTCTGTTGTAAATGGTAGAATCGGAGCCATTAAAATAAGTGTTCCTTTTAAAATCTTAAACATAACATATTGAGCTGCTCTTCTCTTAGGATCATAGGGAGTGTTGCAGTATAAAACATCCTTTTTTATATTGAGATAAAAAGAGCTCATATCAACCACAAAGAAATTGTAAATAAGATGATAGATTTTGTAGAATTGAAAGTTCTCATAAGCTTTTATAATATTTCTCTTTAACTCATAATACCTTTCCAGAGTGTACTTATCCACTATTGACAGAGAATCCTTTCCTTCCTCTCTATCCGGATTGTAGTCATTTAAATTTCCCAACATAAATCTCCAGGTATTTCTGATCTTTTTATAAGCTTCCGTTAAGCCTGCAAGGATTTTCTTTCCGAGCCTCAAATCTTCCTGATAGTTTACCATTGCAACCCAGAGTCTAATGATTTCAGCTCCCTTATCCTTTATGATCTCCTGAGGTTCAATTACATTTCCCATGGATTTTGACATTGCTCTTCCCTTTTCATCTAAAACCCAGCCGTGGGTTATCACTGTTTTATAAGGAGAAGAATCTTTTGCTGAGACTCCTACAAGAAGGGAGCTCTGAAACCATCCTCTGTATTGGTCATTACCTTCAATATATATATCCGCAGGGTATTTATGGTCTTCCCTGTATTCAAGTACAGAATGGCTTGCTCCGGATTCAAACCAGACATCCAGGATATCTTCCTCCTTTTTAAGATTTTCAGAACCGCAGTGGGGGCATCTGTAACCTTCCGGTAAAAAAGCTTTTTCATCAAGCTCAAACCAGGAGTTTGAACCTTTTTCTTTAAAAACATCGGCTACTTTCAAAACTATATCCTTATCAAGTATAGTGTTCCCGCAATCTTTACAATAAAAAGCGGGAATAGGAACCCCCCAGGCCCTCTGTCTTGATATGCACCAGTCGGGTCTATTCTCAACCATATTTTTAATTCTCTCTTCTCCCCACTCAGGAATCCATGTAACCTTCTTAATTTCCTCCACGGCTTTTTCTCTTAAATTCCCTTTATCAAGAGAAATAAACCACTGTTCGGTAGCTCTGAATATAATAGGATTCTTACATCTCCAGCAATGGGGGTAGGAATGTTCTATGTCCTCTGAAAGAATAAGCTTTCCCTCTTTTTTAAGGGCTTCGACAATTAAAGGATTTGCATCAAAAACATGAATTCCTTTGTACTTTTCAACACTTCCATCGAATTTTCCTTCATCATCAACAGGGGCATAGATTTCAAGATTATACTTTAGGCCTGTAAGATAATCCTCCTCTCCATGACCGGGAGCTGTATGGACACATCCTGTTCCCTGCTCAAGGGTAACATAGTCAGCCAAAACAAAAACAGATTCCCTATTATCAAAAATGGGATGTTCCGCTTTTAATCCTTCGAACTCCTTTCCATTTAATCTTTCCAATGTTTTGTATGAATCCCATCCGAACTTTTCCGCAATAACAGGCACAAGCCTTGATGCTGCTATGTAAAGTTCATTATTGTATTCAAAAATATCGTATTCAAAATCAGGATGAAGAGCCACCGCAAGGTTTGCAGGTAAAGTCCAAGGCGTTGTAGTCCATATAATCACATAGGCTGTTTTATCTTTAAATTGAGGAAATTTTTCTCCGAAATCCTTTATTTTAAACCTTACGTAAATTGACGGACTTTTATGATCATGATATTCAATCTCAGCCTCCGCAAGAGCTGTTTTACACGATGCGCACCAGTAAATGGGTTTTTTCTTCCTGTAAACATTGCCTTTTTCAACAAAGGAGGCGAAATACTTGATTATATGATATTCATACTCCTTATCAATTGTAAGATAGGGTTTTTCCCAATCTCCGAAAACCCCCAATCTTTTAAAATCCTCTCTTTGAATGTTTATATATTTTCTTGCATACTTTTCGCACTCTTTGCGAATCTCTATCTTTTTCATTCCCTTTTTTTTCTCCCCTAACTCTATATCAACCTTTTTTTCTATAGGCAAACCATGACAATCCCAGCCAGGGACATAGGGAGTTTTAAAATTCCTCATACTTTTATATTTAACTATAAAATCCTTTAAAATCTTGTTTAAAGCATGTCCGAGATGAATCCTTCCATTGGCATAGGGAGGACCATCATGCAAAATAAAAAGAGGGGAGTTTTCTCTTTCCTTTAATATTTTCCTGTAAATATCAATCTCTTCCCATTTTTTCAAAAACTCAGGCTCTCTCTGATTGAGCTTGGCTTTCATGGGAAAATCTGTTTTAGGAAGATTCAAGGTCTCAACCCATTTTCTATCACCCATAATTCACCTCCAATAAGTGTCTATTGTAAACTATTATAAGTGTTTATGCAATATGGGATAAAGAAAAAGGCTATTTATTATAAATATTCGGAAGGTTTTTGTCTTCAAAAAATGAAAAACTATAATAATTATATATCGGATCCGCAAAATATTTGACAAATCAAGATTGTTCTGTGTTTTTACAGTAGTGTCCGGAAAAAAACAGAGGATTGGGACACCTCCGCGTGAAGATGTATAATATACAAGTATTTTCAAAAAAATCCACACAGGAGGTGTCCCATGG
>JALVQI010000169.1:13405-28992 GCA_027031485.1 Candidatus Aminicenantota bacterium
AAACATAAAAAAGAAAATTAATGCCCCTCCTAATTTGTTCCCCAAATACCATTGATATTGTTAGCTATTCGTTCCCCAAATTTTCCCGGACAGTACTGGTGTTTTTATCATTTATTTTACAAAAAAAAATTTTTGAATTATAATCAATTTATTAATTAACAATTTTTAATAATATTTTATAATTTTTGTTAATAATATTTTGTGGAGGTTTTATATGATTAAAAAGTATTATCTATTATCACCGGGACCAACTCCGGTTCCGGAAACTGTTTTAGCAAAAGCTGCTTTGCCTATAATTCATCATAGGACGAAAGAGTTCTCTGATCTCTTTATGGAGATGACAGAGGGAATGAAATATGTCTTTCAGACAAATAATGATGTTTATACTCTTACCTCTTCAGGCACAGGGGCAATGGAAACAGCTGTTACAAATCTTCTTTCAAAGGGAGACAAAGCAATTGTTGTAAATGGCGGAAAGTTCGGAGAAAGGTGGGCACAGATATGTAATGTTTATGGAATTGATGTCGTGGAGATTAAAGTTGAATGGGGAGAGGTTCTTCCTCCGGCAAAACTTGAAAAAGCTTTAAAAGATAATCCTGACACAAAAGCTGTTTTTACTCAGCTTTCTGAAACTTCAACGGGTGTTGTTTATGATGTAAAGGGATTTGCAGATGTTGTTTCAAAAACAGATGCGGTTCTTGTTGTGGACGGGATTTCAGGGCTCGGTGCAACTCCCTGTCCGATGGATGAATGGGGAATAAATGTTCTTTTGACAGGTTCTCAAAAATCTTTGATGATTCCTCCCGGACTTGCGTTTATTTCATTTGATGAGAAAGCATGGAAATTGGTAGAAACTTCAAATCTTCCTAAATACTATTTTGATATGAAAAAGGCTAAAAAGAGTCTCGGTAAGAGAACCACTCCTTATACTCCGGCGGTTTCACTGGTATATCAGCAGCTTGAAGCATTAAAAATTATCAAAAATCAAACTATCGATGGAATCATAGAACATCATAGAATTTTAGGAGATGCAACAAGATCCGCAGTTAAAGCAATGGGATTGGAATTATTTGCAAAAGCTCCTGGAAATATTCTGACATCTGTTAAAACTCCGGAAGGTGTTGACGGAAAAGAACTTGTGAATATTATGCAAAAGAAATACAGTGCATATATATCCGGAGCACAGGATCCTATGAAAGGGAAATTTTTCAGAATAGCTCATCTTGGATATATGGGAGGGTTTGATGTTATTATAGCCATATCAGCCCTTGAAATGGTTCTTACTGATCTTGGCTTTAATGTTGAATTGGGCAGGGGAGTGGCTGCTGCAGAAAATGTTTTGAGAAAGGAGTGGAAATGAAAAAAATATTGATCTCTGATAAGTTGTCAGAGAAAGCAGTTGAGGAATTGAAGAGTATTGGGAATTTTGATGTAACCGTAAAAACGGGAATGAGCCCTGAGGAACTTGAAAAGGAGATAGAATCCTATGATGGAATAGTAATAAGAAGCGCGACAAAATTAAGAGCAAATATCTTGGAGAAAGCAAAAAACTTAAAGGTTATAGTAAGAGCTGGTATTGGTCTTGACAATGTCGATTTAAAAAAAGCTGAGGAGCTTGGAATAAAGGTTTTTAACACCCCGGCAGCTACTTCCATTACGGTTGCGGAGTATACAATTGGTTTGATGTTTGCAGTGGCGAGAAACATACCTCAAGCATACTCCTCCATGAAAGCTCATAAATGGGAGAAAAAGCTTTTTTCCGGGACCGAACTTTATGGGAAAACCGCAGGAATTATTGGCTTTGGAAGAATCGGAAGAGAGGTTGCAAGAAGAGAGATAGCTTTGGGAATGGAAGTTTTATTCTATGATATATATGATATAAAAACCGAACTTTCAGCAAAACAGGTAAGCCTGGATGAGCTTTTAAGCAAGTCTGACTATATATCAATTCATCTCCCGCTTACAGATAAAACTAAGAATATGATTTCTTATAGAGAACTCAGTTTAATGAAGGATCAGGGAGTTATCATTAATGTTGGAAGAGGTGGAATAATTAATGAATCTGATCTTTTGAAGGTCTTGAATGAGGGAAAACTTAGAGCGGCTGTTCTTGATGTTTATGAGAAGGAACCTCCTACAAATTTTGAACTTATTGATCACCCAAGACTGATACCTATGCCTCATCTCGGAGCATCCGCTAAAGAGGGACAGGAAAGGGCAGGCCTGGAAGTTGTTAAGATTTTAAAGGAGTTTTTTGGATAATTGAAAAGTTCGATGGATGAAAAAGAACTAATATCAAAGATTTCAGGGACATTAGAAGAAGACTTTGCCGAGGAATTTATAGATGACCTTTTAAACATTACCTCAATCCCGGCTCTTTCTCCTCTTGTGGGAGGAGACGGTGAATGGGAAAAAGCGGAGTTTATCAAAGAAAAGCTAAAAGAGGTAGGCATTGATGAAATTATCGAATACAATGCTCCTGATCTTGATGTCAGTAAGGGATACAGACCAAATTTTATCGGAAAATTAAAAGGGAAATCATCCAAAAAAAGCATATGGATATTAACACACTTGGATGTTGAACCGGCAGGGGATCTCTCTTTGTGGGAGGGGGATCCCTTTGACCCATATATAGAAGAAGGGAGAATTTACGGAAGGGGTGCGGAGGATAATAATCAGGATATCATATCCTCAATCTATGCTATAAAAACTTTAAAGGCTTTGTCTCTAACTCCGCCCTATGATATTAATCTTCTTTTTCTTTCCGATGAAGAATCCGGTTCTAAAAAGGGAATAAGATATATTCTAAGTGCTCATCCCGAAATTTTTATTACCGATGATTATTATATTGTTGCGGATGGAGGTTGTCCGTCGGGATTAAAGGTTGAGATAGCCGAAAAGGGAGTTCTATGGTTTAAGTTTCATATAAAGGGGAAAGCAACCCATGCTTCAACCCCACATTTAGGGAAAAATACTCTCAGAGTAACAGCTAATCTTATTCAACGATTGGATAAACTACACTCAATTTTTCCCATAAGGGACAATATCTTTGAACCTCCCTATTCAACTTTTGAGCCAACATTAAAGGAAAAGAATGTCCCCAATGTAAATATGATTCCGGGGAATGACACCTTTTATATGGATTGCAGAATACTACCGGAATATTCAGTTAAAGAGGTTGAACAGGAAGTAAAGAGGGTAGCTGATGAAGTTGCAAAGGAAGAGGGAGTTAGAATTTTTGTTTCAAAAACACTGGAAATAAGATCCGCAAGAAAAACGGATTCTTCGTCAAAAATCATAAAGAATGTTAAAGATTCCATTAAGGGAATTTTAGGGAAAGATCCAATTCTCACAGGTATTGGCCATGCGACTTTAGCTTCATTTTTAAGGGAAAGAGGGTTTAAAGTTGCTGTATGGAGAAAGGCTGAAAACACAGGTCATAAGCCAAACGAATATTGTGTTATTGAAAATGCAATGATTGATGCGGAAATTTTCACTTTAACGACTTTAAAGGATTAATTATGGGAGAATGGTTGTCCTCCACTGCATATATTGAAAAAAGAAAAGAGGAATTAAAGGATAAAATAGATTCCCTCAAAAAAAAATATGGACGAAGTCCTTCCCTTTCTGTAGTTCTTGTGGGAAACAATAAAGCTTCTATTTCCTATGTTAAAAGAAAGGAGAAATTTGCAAAAGAGATAGGAATGAAAGCGGAGACATTAAGATTTGATAATATAAATGAGAAAGACCTTTTAAGTTTAGTAAAAAAACTTAATAATGATGATGGTGTGGATGGTTTTATCATACAGCTCCCGCTTCCTGAAGATATAGATGTTAATAAAATAATTGAATCTATTTCCCCCGCAAAGGATGTGGACGGATTTCATCCATACAATCTTGGAAAGCTTTTCAGGGGAGAGGATGCACTTTTTCCATGTACACCTTTCGGTATAGTTAATTTTCTTAAATTCAATAAATTTGAGCTTGCAGGGAAAAATGCGGTTATTATCGGAAGATCAAATCTTGTTGGAAAACCGCTGTCAATCCTGCTTTTAAAAGAGAATATGACAGTAACTATTACCCATTCAAAGACAAGAAATCTTTCTCAAAAATGTTCAAATGCTGATTTTCTATTTGTGGCGGCTGGCAGACCTTTAATGGTAACACCTGAGTATGTAAAGCAGGGAGCTGTTGTAATTGATGTGGGGGTAAATGCTTTGACAGATTCCAATATTGTAAAAAATGAATTAAAAACTCTGCCTGAAAAAATAAAACTCTTTGATAAAAAAGGGTATGTGTTGGTCGGAGATGTTCATCCGGAGGTGGTTAAAAAAGCGAGCTATCTGACCCCTGTTCCGAAAGGAATAGGCCCTATAACTGTTTTAACCTTAATAGAGAATACGATTAAAGCTTTTGAGAAAAGAGCAGGGTAAAACTATAATTTTTCAATCAATAGAATTCTCTTTGTTTTTGAATCCACCTTGAATTTGTCATTTATTCTTAACCCCAAAACCCAGAGAATTTCTCCTTCTGAATCTGTGAAGACAGGCATTAAATCCCTTTCTCTTTTAGGAATCTTCATATCATTAAATATATCTTTGATTTTTTTTGATTTTCCTCCCATGCCCAAAGGAAAATACCTATCTCCCTCCTTTCTTTTTCTTATTTTGATTGGGAATTTTATTTTATCATAATCAAGATGCGCTCTTTTCCGATCGTCAAAATCTTTGTTTTGCTCAACTATTCTTAATTCAAAGCCTTTTTTTATCTCATTTATGTGAAGCTTAAAAGGGATTTTATCAACAGAATATTCATAGTATTTTATTTTATTGGGAACATAGGGAAGAATAAAATCGTATTCCCTTATCAAAGTAATAGCAGGAATAAATGCTTTTTGCCCATTTTTTAGCTCTGATATTGCTCTTATGTGAGAATATGTTATTCTTCTTAAAGAGCCTCTCAAATCCTTTATATATTCTCTAATTAAAAAGTTTATTATTGCCGGGTGCTCTTTTTTTAAAAGTTTAATGTTTAACTTTTCTCCTCTTATGATTTTATCTTTAATTTTACAGGCATTCTCTTCAATATAGCTCTCATTTGTTGTTAATATTTTGATTTCATTGTTAAGAATCTTTACTATAGCCGGGTTAAAACTTTCTTCAAGAAGGGGGATTAAAATGTTTCTTACCTTATTTCTCAAAAGTTTGGTTTCTCTGTTTGTTTTATCCTCAACATAGCCTATCCCTAAAGCTTTAAGATATTCAAGAATCTCTCTCTTTCTGATTTCAAGCAGAGGTCTTACTATTACATTGTCCCTTATTAATGGAATTGCCATTAAACCCTTTGAACCGCTTCCCCTGATTAATCTTATTAGAAATGTTTCTATCTGATCATCAAGGGTGTGAGCTGTGGCAATTTTCGTAAAACCTTTCTCATTGACTTTTTTTAGCAATTCCTTATATCTTATCTCTCTCGCTCTTTCTTCTATATTTGACTCTCTATTAGCGAAATTTAATTTTTTGATAAAAAGCTCAAAATCAAACCTTTTTGCAAATTCTCTTACGATTCTCTCCTCTTCTTCACTATCATCTCTCAGATTATGATTAAAATAAAACAGGGTTATTTCAAAGTCTATATACTTTTGTAGTTTTCTTAATAGCAAAGCAAGAGCTGTTGAATCAGGGCCTCCTGAAAAGGATAAAAGAACTTTGTCTCCGTTTTCAATAAGCTTGTTTTTAGTAACAAAATTTCTGAATTTAATGAAAATTTTAATCATAATAAAAAAGTGGCGATGGAGGGATTTGAACCCCCGACGCAGCGGATATGAGCCGCTTGCTCTACCCCTGAGCTACACCGCCACAATGTAGACTATTATAATAAAACAGAGATAATAAATCAAGAATGCAGCAACCTAAATTATTATTACCGATTGAATAAAATAGCAGGGGGAAAGAGAAAATATTATATGGTGAGTATATGTGAGAATTTTTTGAAGTAAGGGGAGATAAAAGTGATAGATGAATAGAGGGGTTGTAAATTTAAAAGAGTAATAATAAGGAAAAATTAAACAATATATAAAAATATTTAACCGATTCTCTTAAATCCTTCTTTGGAAACTATTATATGATCAAGAAGCTCTATTCCCATTAAATTACCTGCCTCTCTGATTTTTTCAGTTATCAAAAGGTCATCCTCGCTGGGCCGGAGATTTCCCGAAGGGTGATTGTGTGCTACTATGATTGATGCTGCCCTGTCCTCAAGGGCATAGGCAAAAATCTCTCTGAGATGAACAATACTCTGTGTCAAAGTTCCAATAAACAGGGTTCTCTTTTTAATAACTCTGTGTGCTCCGTCAAGTGTAATTAAAACAAAATGCTCCTGCTTTTTATCTCTTATTTCATATAAAAAAGAGTAAACATCCTCAGGTCTTCTTATCTTGAATTCATCCTCCTTTGAAAGTCTTTTAAACAGTTCTTTTGCTGCAACAATCCTTGAGGCTTTCACTCTTCCGAGCCCTTCTATCTTTACCAAATCATCTAAATTAAAATCCTTTTTGTCCTTTATTATATTTAGAATATCTTCCGATATTTTGTAAAGATCCCTTCCCTTAATTCCACTACCTATGATTATTGATAAAAGCTCTATATTGTTTAAAACTTTCTCCCCCTTTTTTAAAAGTTTCTCTCTCGGTTTGTCAAAATCCTTTAAGTCCTTAAACTTTTTCTTCATCTCTTATTGTTCAACGCCACAGAATGGGCAAAGTTTGGAAAATGGCGGAATCTCTCTTTTACAGTTCCAGCAGAAATTCTTTTCCTCCCTCTTCTCACTCCCTTTAATCCTCTCCCTTATCTTATTGAGATAATCCCTTTTATCATCATCATTTAAGTAAACTTTCAAATGAAATAAAACCTCCTCTATGTCTTTATATCTTTTTTCAACCTGAGGCTCTATCATCTTCATAATTATACTGTTTAATTCAACTGTTATCTCACTGTTTAAGGAGTTCAACGGCTTTACCTCTCTCCTCAGAGCTTTTTCTTTAATTTTATAAGGATTGTTATCAAGTATGGGAGGAGCTCCGGTTACCATTTCATAAAATATACAGCCTATTGAATAGATATCAGAGGCAAAGGTTGCCTTTCCGTCAAACTGTTCGGGAGCCATATAGGGAGGGGTTCCTATCTTTGTTGAAGCATACTGCTGGGTTTGTAAGATTCTTGATGTGCCAAAATCCGTTATTTTTATCGTATCATCTCTGTCTACCATAATGTTTGAAGAACGGAGATCTCTGTGAAGCACATTCTTTTTATGGGCAAAGTTAACTCCCTCCAATATCTGCTCAAGGTATATAAGTGCTTTGTATAGAGGAAGCTTTCCCTTTCTTTTTATAATACTTTCAAGAGTTTCCCCATCTATGTATTCCATAACCATGAAAAAAACACTATCAATCTTTTCAACAGTAAGAAGTCTCACTATGTTTTTGTGATTTAAAGATGCTTGAAGCCTCGCCTCTTTAACAAGATTAAAAAACTCTTCACTCTGCTGATGGGGAACCTTTAATGCAACCTTTTGCTGTAGCCAGGTGTCTATCGCAAGATAAACTGCTCCGAATCCACCATTGCCTATTGCATCCACAATTTCATATTTCCCTACTCTCTCACCCTTTAAAAACATTTTACCTCCATTAGATAGCTTAAGATAGCAGCCGAAGAGATTGCAGCTGTCTCCGTTCTCAGGATATTCTCTGAAATTTTCAACTCTTCAAAACCTTTTTCTCTAATGTCTTTTATTTCTTCCTTACTGAACCCCCCTTCGGGGCCAACTATAATATTAATTTGCGTAAAAAAATTCTCTTTCATGTTAGATTTTATCAAAAATTCTCCCTCTTTAGAAAGAAATATATTTTTACCATTTAATTTTAAAATTTCCTCAAATGAGCTCTTAAACATTATTTCAGGAAGAAACGGATTTCCTGACTGCTTTATGGCCCCTATCGCAACTTTTACCAATTTTTTCTCTTTTTCTTTTTTTATTGAACCAATTTTTGAATATCTTGAGGGGAAAAAGTTTATTGAAGATACCCCTAATTCGGTCAACTTCTGGACTATGAGACTTCTCTTTTCATGGGGAACAAGGGAAATAAAAAAATTGAGAGACGTAAAGCTCTTTTTGTAAGTTTTTTTTTCAAATATATTAACAAAGGCTCTATCCTTTTCAATCTTAAAGATTTCTCCGAAAAATATCTCCCCTTTTCCATTTAATAGACGAACTTTATCCCTGTTCCTCTTTCTTAAAACTTTTGTTAGATGATAGAATTCATCTCCTTTAATAATATTTTCATTGTTTTCAATAAAAAAGGAATCTATTCTGCTCAATTGAAGAAATCTTTAACTCTATTGAAAAGAGTACCCTTATCCTCAATAAATGATTCTCCCCTGAGCTTTGCAAGTTTTCTGAAAAGCTCCTTTTCCTCTTCACTTAGGGAAGTTGGGGTGACAACATTTACTTTGATTATCATATTACCTATACCATAACCTCTGAGTGATTTTGCACCTTTACCTTTTATTTTAAAGGTTGTTCCACTCTGTGTCCCTGCAGGGATTTTAAAATCAAAACTTTTACCGTCAACTGTCGGGAGATTTAATATTGTCCCCAGCGCGGCCTGAGAAAAGCTAACACTAACATCAAGATGAATATCATCTCCCTCTCTTTTGAAAAATTTATGGGGTTTTACATTTACGGAGATATAGAGATCCCCTCTTCTTCCGCCATTTGTACTCGCCTCTCCTTCATTTTCTATTCTTATCTTTGTCCCCGTGTCAACACCTGCAGGTATTTTTACTTTTAGCTTTTTGTTCTTATAAACATACCCCTTTCCTTTGCATTTTTTGCAAGGATGTCTGTTTATTTCTCCGTAGCCATTGCATGTGGGACATGTTTGAGAGATTGAGAAAAAGCCCTGAGATATTCTAATTGTGCCTCTTCCTTTACATGTCGGACAGGTTTCCTTGTTATAGCCCGGTTCCACTCCACTTCCCTCACAAACTTCACAAACCTCTTTTCTTGGAATCTCAACCTCTTTTTCCACCCCCAATACAGCCTCTTCAAATTCAAGTGTGAGCTCCACCCATATATCATCTCCCTTTCTTGGTCTGTTTCTTCTTCTTGAGCTTCTCCCGAATCCGAAGAAATCACCTAAAAGGTCTCCGAAGATATCTCCAAAATCATCAAATATGGAACTGAAATCTGAATAAGCTCCATAATTCCCGCTGTTTTTTATTGCATCGTATCCATATCTATCATATATTTCTCTCTTCTGCGGGTCAGATAAAATTGAGTATGCTTCGGAAGCCTCTTTAAATTTCTCTTCTGCTTCCGGATCATCGGGATTTCTATCAGGATGAAGTTCCATTGCTTTTTTTCTATAAGCTTTTTTTATCTCTTCTCTGCTTGCATTTCTTGATATGCCAAGAATTGCATAAAGATCTTTATTATTCATCTTTTTCTTCTACTTCCTTATCTTTGCTCTTACCGGGATTATCTACAGAGCCTATGTTTCCTAAAATCCCTTTATTATATATTTCATTTATTATATCATAAATTTTATCCTGAATGTTTTCGCCTTCCTTTCTTACCTTTTCCAACTCTTTTAAATCTTTTCCTTCAAGAGCTGAACTTGCTCTCGTAAGAAATCCTTCTATTTCCACTCTTTGCTCTTTTTTCATTCTATCTTTTAAGTTATTGAAAGAATGGAAAATAGCTTCCACTATGGTTGAAAGAGTATTTTTTTCTTTGTTTAAAAGCTTTATCAGCATATCCTTTTCCTTATACTTTTCCGCTTCCTCTTTCATTCTTTTAATCTCATCCGGAGAGAGCCCGGAAGAGGGGTTTATTCTCATCTTTTGTTCAAATCCGGAAGCTTTATCCTTTGCCGAAACCTGTACTATTCCATCAGCATTTATTTCAAATGTAACTAAAATTTGGGGAACTCCTTTGGGTGCCGGAGGTATATCAATTAATTCAAACCAACCAAGAGATCTGTTTTCCGATGCGATCTCCCTTTCACCCTGTAAAACGTGAATTTTAACTACGGATTGGTTGTCAGTAACCGTTGTAAAAACCTTTTGTTTTTTTACGGGTATTGTTGTATTCATTGGAATTATTCTTGTGAAAACATCTCCTTTTGTTTCTATTCCAAGAGATAAAGGAGTTACATCCAGAAGGACAATGTCTTTGATCTCTCCGGCTAAGATCGCACTCTGTACGGCTGCTCCCATGGCAACAACTTCGTCAGGATTAATATCAGCTCGCGGACTTTTTCCGAAGAATTCTTCTATTTTTCTTTTTATAAGTGGCATTCTTGTTTGCCCCCCCACCAGGATTATATCGTCTATATCCCCTTTGGATAATTTCGCTTTTTCAAGAGCTTCGCTCATATATGGGATAGTTCTTTCAACAAGATCACCTGTCAATTCTTCAAGTTTTTTTCTTGTTAAAGTTTTTATTATATGCTTTGGTCCATTGTCATCAATATAAACATATGGAAGATTTATTTCAGTTTCCGTAGTGTACGATAATTCCATTTTAGCCTTTTCCGAAACTTCAACAATTCTCTGGAAAACAAAAGGATCACTGGAGATATCAACTCCATTCTCTTTCTTAAATTCATCCAATATCCAGTTTACTATTCTTCTGTCAAAATCATCTCCTCCTAAAAATGAATCCCCTCTTGTGGAGAGAACCTTAAAAACACCTTCACTTATCTCTAATATGGATACATCAAAGGTTCCTCCTCCAAGGTCATAGATAAAGAATTTTCCCTCTCTTTTTTTGTGAAAGCCGTAAGCCAAGCAAGCTGCAGTCGGTTCATTTATTATTCTTAAAACTTCCAGACCTGCAATTGTGGCTGCATCTTTTGTAGCCTGTCTCTGAGAATCATCAAAGTTTGCAGGAACGGTAATTATTGACTTGTTTATCTCTTCTCCCAAATACTCTTCAGCATTATCTCTAAGGTACATTAAAATATAAGCTGAAATTTCCTGAGGACTTAAAATTTTGTCACCCATTTTTAATCTGACATCTCCATTTTCTGCTGGAACAATTTCATATGTAACTCTCTTTTTTAACTCCTGGACTATTTTAGAATCATATTTTCTTCCTATTAATCTTTTTATTGAATAAAAACTCTTTTTAGGATTTGTTAAAATTTGCCTTTTTGCGGTATTCCCAACTATTTTTGCCTCATCAGTGGTAAAACCCACTACGGAAGGAACTGTTCTACTCCCTTCTGAGGAAGGTACTATTTTGGCCTCAGCTCCCTCCATATAGGCAACACAGGAGTTTGTTGTTCCTAAATCAATTCCTATGGTTTTTCCCATCATTACCCCCTTTAATCTTTATCTTCTCCTTTTTCCTCCTCCGATCCATCTTTTGTCTCCTCTTTTTTTACCTTAACTTTTATTAGTGTGGGTCTCAAAACAGAACCATTGAAGAGATAACCTTTTTGATATACTTGAGATATCATAGGCTCTTCTATATTTTCCTCTACTTCTTCTTTATCAAGAGGTTGATGAAAGTGAGGATTAAATTCACCTGTTGAGGTGTCTATCTCTTGAACATTGTATTTGTTTAACAAATCCATTAACTGCTTATAGGTAAGCTGAATCCCCTGGGCAAGAGGTGTTTTTTTCTCTTCCTCTGTCAGATGCTGAATAGCCCTTTCAAAATTATCCACAATCGATAGAAGGTCCAGAATAAAACGTCCCATATTTTCTTTCAGATATTGTTCTTTTTCCTGAGAGACTCTTTTTTTATAGTTTTCAAAATCCGCCAATCTTCTTAAGAGTCTTTCATTGAGTTCTTTATTCTCCGCTTTTAATTTTTTATTCTCCTCTTCCAGCTGTCTTAATTGTTTTAATAATTTTTTAGCTTTTTCTCTCTTCTTATTTTTTAACACTTCTTCATCTTTATGTTGCTTACCCTCATGATCTTTTTTTGTTTCTTCCATTGATTTTTCTTTTCCCTCTTCGGAAATTTCAATTTTCACAGAATCATCATTACCCTTTGTAAAATTATTCATTTCTCTCTCTCCTAAATTTTTTCACTTAATATTCCGGATAAGCTATTAGCAGTTTTTTTAACAAGGTTGTAAACAATCGGATAATTTAATCTTCTAAATCCGATGATTCCTACTTTTCCTTCCATCTCATCCCCGCATTGATAATCGGAAACAAAAAGACTAAAATCCTCATAGGTTTCTTCTCCGATTAAGGGGGAGAAAAGGACATTAACATCATCCTGATTTTTGGCTTCATTCAAAAGTTTGATAAGTTTATCCCTGTTTTCCAGAAGCTGAATTAATTCTTTAATCCTCTTTACATCTTCATTGAGAGTTTTTTCCAGCATCCTTTCTTCACCGTCAAAGTAAAATTCAAAATTTGAATCTTTGCTGAGAACATAGCTTTTTAATATTGAAATAAAGAAAAGCAGTTTTTTCTGTTCTCTTTTTGAATTTACATAAACATCTCTTAAAACATGGTTCAGGCTCTTTCCTCTATAATTTGAGTTAATGTATCCTGAAAAATCATCTAATTCTCTTTGAGAAATATTTTCCTTTATTTTAACAATTTTTGTTGCTACGAGGCCTCCCGGAGTTTCTATGATAATTATTATTTTATTTTTGCCAATGTTTAAGAATTTAAGATTGGTAAATGTCAGAGAGAAAAAAGACGGAGCTATGATAAAGCCAATATTTTCCGAAAAAGAGGAAAGATTCTGAGATATGGCTTTCCAGAAATTGGTCAGATCCGTATATTCCCCGGAAAGATTTTTAAAATTTAGTTCGGGAATCTCAATTTTTGTTTCATCAATAATATTTTTTAAATAGTAATTAATTGCTTTTGTCGTTGGAATCCTGCCTGATTGAGAGTGAGGTTGATAAAGATAACCCTTCTCCTCCAGAGATAACATATCATTTCTAATTGTTGACGGGCTAAAAAAATTCTTTCTTTTTTTCGAAACCATCCGTGAGGAGACAGGGTTTCCCTTTTCCATATAAATTTCTATGATTATTTTCAGAATCTCTCTCTCTCTCTTTGTTATCCACATTTCACTTTAAAAATAGCAAATTCCGTGGTTTTTGTCAATTCTTTTGTCGGGGTTCTGTATAAACAAATGTTTTCTGGTGTTTGTTTTATTAAGAGTGAATTTTCTCAAAAGAGCAATGATTAATAACAGTTTCCGGAACATATTTTTTGTGGTTTTTTGTTTTGATGTTATAATATTGCACAAATTTGTTTAGGAGGATAAAAATGGCATATAATTTAAAAGGAAGAAATTTTTTAACTTTAAAGGATTTTACTCCAGAAGAGATAAGATTCCTTCTGGATTTATCTGTTAAATTAAAAGCCGATAAATATGCAGGGATTCGTTCAAAAAATCTTGAGGGAAAAAATATAGCGCTTATTTTTGAAAAACCATCAACAAGAACAAGAGCGGCTTTTGTTGTGGCAGCGGTTGATGAGGGAGCCCATCCGGAGTATTTGGGAAAAAATGATATCCAATTGGGTAAAAAGGAAACAGTTAAAGATACTGCAAGGGTTTTGGGGAGAATGTTTGATGGCATTGAATTCAGAGGTTTTAAACATGAAACGGTGGAAACACTGGCAAAATATGCGGGGGTTCCTGTCTGGAATGGACTTACGGATAAGTATCATCCCACTCAGGTTCTTGCGGATTTTATGACAGTTCTTGAGGAGAGAGGCTATCTCAAGGGAATTAAGTTTGCATATGTTGGAGACGGAAGAAACAATATGGCAAACTCTCTCATGATAGGAGCTTCAAAAATGGGAATGGACTTCAGAATAGTTTCACCTGAAAAGCTCTTTCCTGAAAAAGCATTAATTAAAGAGAGCGAAGAATTTGCAAAAGAGAGCGGAGGAAAGATAACGATTACATCTGATATTACTGAAGGTGTCAAGGGTGCTGATGTTATTTACACTGATGTCTGGGCATCAATGGGAGAAGAGGATAAGATTGTAGAAAGAATTTCACTTTTAAAACCTTATAAGATTACAGAAAAATTAATCGAGATGACTGAAAATGATAAAGTAATCTTTCTCCACTGTTTACCCTCATTTCACAACAATGAAACAGAGCTCTCAAAAAAATATCATGAAATCTGCGAGGTTGAAGAATCTGTTTTTGAAGGCAAACATTCAAGAGTCTTTGATGAAGCGGAGAACAGAGTTCATACCATAAAGGCTGTTATGGTTGCTACCCTTGGAAAGTAAAAGGGTTAAAATATTAGAAACAGAGGAGCTTTTTTTCTCCTATGATAAGAGGGGAGATTATGTTTTAAGGGAGATAAATTTAAGTTTTTTTCAATCAACAGTCTATGGGATTTTCGGACCCAATGGCTCGGGAAAGAGCACTTTAATCAAATTGTTGGCCGGAATATTAAAACCGGTTAAGGGAAATATAAGATTAAACAATAAATATTTAAATAGCCGGAAGAAAAAAGAGATAGCAAAAGAGATAGGATACCTTCCGCAGGAAAATCCGATTTCTTCTGAAATATCTGTTTATTATTTTCTTCTTCTTTCCCGCTACTCTTATTTAGGTTTTTTAAAAGAATTTGACAGAGAAGATTTTAATTCAGTTGAAAGTGTTATAGAAAAGTTCAAACTTAATGGTATAAAAGAAAGGCCGATCAATAAACTTAGCGGAGGAGAAAGGAGAAAGGTTATGTTAGCCTCTCTTTTCGTTGTTTCCCCTGAAATTTTTCTACTTGATGAACCGGATTCATTTCTTGATCCGGCTAATAGAAAAGAGATTGAAGAAATATTAAATTTATTAAGAAAGGAGAATAAAACCCTGATTTTCACATCCCATTCCCTGGAATTAATAACATCTCTTTCTGATAGGATAATAGGTTTAAAGGATGGAAAAATTGTCTACCAGGGGAAAAATCTTTTAGAAAAAAACAATGAAATTTTTTCTGAAATATTTAATATTAAGTATCAGGTTTTAAGAGAAGGTAAAAGATTATTCTTTGTGTATGAATAAAAAGGGGAAGGCAAATATGCCTTCCCCTCATATTTCAAATCTTATAGTTTATCCTGCACAAGCATATTTCTGAGTCTGGCAATATAATCGGTTATTTTTATATCTTTTGGACAGGCGTCTATACAGTTTGCCGTATAGTGACATCTCCAGACTCCGTTTCTATCATTAACTATTGCCAATCTTTCATCGGCTCCCTCATCTCTGGTATCCGCACAGAATTTGTAAGCCTTTAAAAGAGCGGCAGGTCCCAGATATTCTTTATCAGCCCATGCGGAAGGGCATGCTGATACGCAGGCACCGCAGAGAATACAGTCCGCGGCTTCATTTATATAGTGAAAATCCTCGGGAGATTGTAATCTTTCTCTTTCAGGAGGAGGAGTATGTGTTATCTGATATGGTTTAACTCTCTTTAATTTATCAAAGAAATTATCCATATCAACAACCAGATCTTTTATCACCTCATAACCGGGGAGGGGTTCTACCTTCACATGATCGGACTTAATGTTCATCATTTGGGTTTT
>JALVQI010000170.1 GCA_027031485.1 Candidatus Aminicenantota bacterium
TCTCAGTTATAAACGGACTTAAATTTCCGAAGGTTAAAAAAATTGTTCTTGAATATAAAGATTTACCTGAAAATCTTAATGGTTATAAAATTGTTCATCTTTCAGATCTTCATCTTGGCAGTATAAAAAGAAACAACTGGACAAAGCATCTTGTTTCAATTGTCAATAAGCTTAACCCTGATCTTATTCTAATGACAGGAGACTTGATAGATAGAGGTATTCATCATATGAAGGAGGATTTTTACACATTAAAGGAGTTGAAAACAAAGGATGGAGTATTTACAGTTACGGGAAATCACGAATTTTATTCAAAATATAAACTTTTTGTTGAATTAACGGATAAAACAGGAATAAAAAGGGTGAAAAATGAGTGTGTGAAAATTGTCCCCAATCTTGAAATAGTGGGAATGGATGATCCTGAGGTCAGGCAGTTTTTTAATGAAAGTATCACCCTTGAAGAGGTAACAAAAAATTGCTCAAAAGATAGCTTTAGGATTTTTCTTTATCACCGACCGGAATATTTTGACAAAGCTGTCAAATACGGGATTAAGCTGCAGCTCAGCGGACATACCCATAATGGGCAGATTTTCCCTGTTAATATTATTGTTTCCATTGTCTATAAATACCCGTACGGACTTTATAAAAAAGGTGATTCCTATATTTACACAACATCGGGCGCTTCCACATGGGGACCTCCCATGAGACTTTTTTCAAAAAATGAGGTTGTACTTATCACTTTAAGGAAAGGAGAATGAAACTCTTATGTTTAAAATCAAAGCTGATGAGTTGGGCTTTAAAATTTCCGGAATTGGAAATCTCAGTAAATAATATATATAATCTAATATAAAAATGAAAAAGGATGAGGAATTAAAACTATTAAAAGAGGCTTTTGAAAAATTCGTGAAAGCCTCAGATGAACTTCAGGCCTCTTACAATCAATTAAAAGAGAGAGCAAAAAATCTTGAGCTTGAGCTTAAAGTGGTTAATAAAAAGCTTAAAAAAAGTCTCAGGGAAAAGGAAAAACTCTCCTCTTATCTGAGCAATATTATAGAGGGTATAAGTGTTGGAATTCTGATTCTTGATAATTCAGGTAAGATCACTCTTTTTAATAAAAATATGAAAAAAAAGCTGCCTTTTCTTGAAAAGGGAATAAAACTTTCAGAGATTAAAAAGGAAAGAATAACTGAGGAGTTCCTTTCCGCTCTTGAGAGGGGAGAGGAATTTGAAAAGGAGATTAAGGATAATGATTTTGTCTACCTTTTATCTTTCGGAAAATTAAAGGGGAAAAGAAAAAAAATCGGCTATTATTTTATCTTAAAAGATATAAGCGATATTAAAAAACTTGAAAGAGAGGTTGCCAGAACAAACCGATTGAGAGCAATGGGAGAGATGGCAGCTGAACTTGCCCATGAGATAAGAAATCCTCTGGGCTCTATAGAGCTTTATGCTTCCCTCCTTGAAGATGATTTTAAAACGGGAAAGCTAAATTATGATTTCATTAAATTTATCAGAGAGGAGATCAAAAAATTAAACTCTCTTGTCACGAATATTTTGTTATTCACAAGGGATATTACTGTCTCACCGAAAAAAATTAAGGTGAAAAACTATCTTAATAATATTTTAAATCTTATCACTCCTCTTGCAAACTCTGAGAATATAGATATGGTTTTGAAGATAAAAGAGGATTATGCTGTCTTTGATCCTGAACTTTTTGAAAGGGTTTTTTATAATCTTATTTTAAATTCCATTCATGCTCTTAAAGGGAAGAAGAAAGGCAGAATAGAAATAGAATTTAGAAAGGATAGGAACACACAGATCATCACTGTAAAGGATAATGGGGAGGGAATTGATAGGGAGATTTTGGATAAAATCTTTAACCCCTTTTTCACGACAAAGGCAAAGGGAAGCGGGCTGGGTTTGAGTGTGGTTTACAGAATTGTAAAAGCTCACAATGGAAAGATATTTATAAACAGTGAAAAGGGCAAAGGGACTGAAATAATTATTGAGATTGAGGAGGGAAAAGGTGATTAAGGATATTTTAATTGTTGATGATGAAGTAAGCATGGCAAAGGCAATGGGAGAGGCTCTTAAAAGAATGAAATATGACATTGATATTGTTCATTCGGCTGCTGAAGCTCTTGAGCTTTTTGAAAAAAATATTTACAAGGTTGTTGTAAGTGATGTCAGAATGGAGAAAATGAGTGGAAAAGAGCTTTTAAAAAAAATAAAAAAGCTTTCCCCTAAAACTTCTGTTATTCTTGTTACAGCTTACGGCACAGTTCAGGATGCTGTTGAGGTTATGAAAGAGGGAGCCTCCGATTATATTTTGAAGCCTTTTTCAGCAGAGCAACTTCAGAATACGGTCAGAAGATATTTTCCTTCGGATTTTTCTCTTCAAAAGTTCAGGGAAATAATATTTAAGAGCAAGAGTATGGAAAAGGTTTTAAAATTGGCTGAAAAGGCTGCTATGGTTAATGCTCCCGTTTTGATTCAGGGAGAGAGTGGAACAGGTAAGGAGATGCTTGCAAGATATATTCATAAAAATAGTTCAAGAAAGGACAAGCCCTATATAGCCGTAAACTGTGCGGCAATTCCGGAAAATCTTCTTGAATCGGAACTTTTTGGTTATGAAAAGGGAGCTTTCACGGGGGCAACAAGTTCAAAACCGGGAAAATTTGAATTGGCTGACGGAGGAACAATTGTTCTTGATGAAATAGGTGAGCTTCACTCCTCTCTTCAATCAAAACTTTTGAGAGTGCTTCAAGAGGGTGAAGTTGATAGATTGGGAGGGGTGAAAACAATTCCCGTTGATGTAAGATTAATATCAATTACAAACAAAGACTTAAATGAGCTTGTTTCAGAGGGAAAGTTCAGGGAGGATCTCTTTTTCAGAATAAATGTGATACCGATAGAAATTCCTCCGTTGAGAGAAAGACCGGAGGATATTGAATATCTAACCACATACTTTTTAAATGTTTACAGAGAGGAAAACGGGAAAAAGGAGCTGAAGATCTCAGCAAAAACATTAAAACTTTTGAAAGAGTATAGCTGGCCCGGCAATGTCAGGGAACTTCAGAATATTATTCAAAGGGCTGTGATTTTTGCCGGGGGAAAGGAGATCAATCCTGAGGATCTCTTTTTGGATAAAAACAGAAAGAAGATAAAGCTCTCGGATGAACTTGTAAGGCTTGATGAGATGGAAAGAAGAATGATAATCATGGCTCTTAAAAAGACTCTGGGCAACAGGAAAAAAGCTGCGGAAATATTGGGGATTTCCGAAAGAACTTTAAGAAACAAAGTTAAAGAGTATGAACTTAATATTGAGGAGATATTAAGGAGTTAGAGAAAATTAGTCAGTGGAAGAATTTTGAAAAGCTCTTGAGTTTTAACAAAGTTTTAATCTTTTAGCTCTTTTTCCATTGAATATGCATCAATGGCGGGAGGATAGTAGGATGGGATGATGCCTTCAATCCTATATCCCAATTTTTTATAAAATTCTATTGCCGGTTTATTGTTAACAGCAACCTCTAAAAAGACCTTTATTACTGAGTTTTCTCTCATCCTTTTTTCAGCCTCTTTCA
>JALVQI010000171.1 GCA_027031485.1 Candidatus Aminicenantota bacterium
GGAAAGATTATTTATCATCCTCATCTATTACGGTAATACACACTCTTACCTTTTTGCCGACAAGTTTTTCAAGCATGGTTCCGAATTCATTTTTATAATCTCTGAACCCTAAATGTTCATACGGTTTTCCTTCAATTTCAACAATTTCTCTGTAAATCTCACCATCAAGACAATTCTTTTTATCTTCTGTCATCTTATCCTCCTATTTAAATTTATCCAGTATTTTAATATACTCTCCTAAAAAATTCTCCCATTTGAATTTTAAGGAGTGCTCCTTTCCTCTTTTTTCAAAATCTCTTCTAAGCTCAGGATTATTATAAAGAAGGTAAATTTTGTCCGAGAGCTCTTCTTCTGAATTTGGTTCAAAAAACAGTGCACTGTCTCCTAAAATCTCCGGAAGGCTTCCACCTGTGCTGCTTATGACAGCCTTTCCCCTTGCCATAACCTCAAGGGGAGGAAGACCAAAGCCCTCATAGAGAGAGGGGAAAACAAAAAAGAGCGAGTTATCTATAATCGGAATCATCCTTTCAAAGGGTATATAAGGTTCTATTATTAATCTGTCCTCTATATCAAGATTTTTTGAAAATTCTTTAATTTTATTCATATCCCTTATTCCGATAAGATAGAGTTTTATCCCATTTACCCTTTTTGAAAAAATTGAAAATGCTTTTAAAAGGGTTGAGAGATTCTTATGTGGTGTTGTATTTCCAATATAAAGTATGTAGGGTTCTTCCGCTTTTATATCCTTTCTTCCACTTTTAAAGAATATTTCATCTATTCCATTGTAAATTACAATGATTTTTTCCTCTTTAAAGTTAAAATAATTTATAAGATCGGATTTTGTTTTGTTTGATACTGTGAAAATTATTTCAGCTCTCTTTTTCAGACTCTTTATGAATATTTTTGCAATTTCAACCTTGTACTTCGGAAAAAGGCGGGAAAATTTGAAGTGGATTATATCGTGAACAGTTACGAAAAGTCTGTTTTTAATAAAGTAAGGAAAAACATAGTGAGGGGAAAAGTAGATAAAATCTTTCTCCTTTTTTATCTTTCGGGGAATTTCAAAATGCTCTCCCACTGCATAGTTTTTTGATTTAACAAATATGGTTTTATCAGGTTTTAAAAGATCCCATTTGGTATCTTTCAGAGCTACGGCTCTGTATTCAAATCTTCCGGAACTTATCAATCCCCCGAAAATGTTTTTTATATAAGTTCCTATACCATAGTCATCTATCTTTCTTATATCAAGCAAAAGCTTAACACTCATAATCTTTCACTACCTTTAATGTGTTTTTTATTATATCTTTATCTTTCGAAAACAGAAGTTTCAAACTTAGCTTCAGTTTAAGATAGAGTTTTAAAAGGGGAAGAGAGCCTTTTCTGTGTTTACAATAATAATAAAGCTGGCTTTTTTTTGTTAATGGATATATAAAGGAGAAAAACTTTTCGGTTGTTTTCCCTTTAAAGTGAATAATCTCAGGCTCAGCAAAAAAGTAAGCTCTATGCCCAACCTCTTTTAATCTTTTAAAAAAATCGCAGTCTTCAAGGTAGATGAAAAAATTCTCATCAAAACCACCTATTTTTTCATAAATATCTTTTTTTATGAGAAAACAGACTCCGCTGAGCCAATCAACCTCTCTGCTTATTCTTTTACCTCTTATTTTATAAATCAATTTATAATATCGCTCATAGAAAAATTTTAAGATAAATTCATTAAACAAGCTTATCTCCCTTCCGAAAGAGAGCTGAAAACTTTTATCAGGGTATAATACAAGAGGCCCGACAGCTGAAAATTCCGGATTCTTTTCAATAAAATCAATCAATTTTTCTATGCTGTTTTCTTGAACCAATGCATCATTGTTTAAAATCAGAATATACTCCCCTTTTGCCTCTTTAACTCCACGGTTATTTGCAGCTCCGAATCCTATGTTTTTTTCAAGTCTTATTATTTTAATCCTTTTATTCTCTTTAACTTTCTTTAGAGAATCATCTGAAGAATTATTATCAACAACTATAATCTCAAAGCTTTTTTCGGAAAAGTTTCTCAGAATTGAATCAACAGTTTTGAAAAGATAATCTCCCGAATTAAAGTTTACTATTATGATGGAAATTTTAAGATTCAATTCTTTTCCCATTGGTTAAATATATATTATTTTTATTCAGGGTTCAATAGAAGATAAGGAGATATAAAGTTAAATTCATCTGAAAAATTGAAAAAATAAGTTTTATGTAATATATTTTTAGATGTTAGTTAAAGCGGATCTTCATATTCATACGGTTCTTTCTCCCTGTGGGAGCTTTGAGATGTCACCTTTGAATATAATAAAAAGGGCAAAGGAGCTGGAGCTTGATGTAATCGCCATAACCGATCATAATTCAATATTCAACTCCTTTCCTTCAAAAAGATTGGGTGAGAGGGAAGGAATAAAGGTATTTTTGGGAATGGAGGCTCAAACTTTAGAGGAGGTGCATATACTTACGCTCTTTGATAATGAAAAGAGCATTAAAAATTTTTATTCCGAAGTTTACAATTATCTTCCTGAGCTTGAAAATGATCCCGAATACTTTGGTGATCAACTTATTGTTGATGAGGAGGAGAATATTTTAAAAGAGGAAAAGAAGCTTCTTGCAAATTCTTTAGATCTGTCCATAGAAGAGCTTACCGAACTTGTAAAAGAATACGGAGGCTATGTCATTCCCTCGCATATTGAAAGGGACAGGTTCGGACTTTTGACCAATCTGTATAAGATCCCCGATTCTTTAAAAGATTGTGTTTTCGAAGTCTCTTACAATGCTTCACTTAATGAGCTCTTTAAAATTTACCCTTTTTTAAAAAATTTTCCCCTTATTTCAAATTCGGATTCCCACTATTTAAATGATATGGGAAGGGCTTATACCCAGTATGAAGTTAGTGAAATAAGCTTGGATAAAATTTACTCCGCTGCCAAAGAGGGGAGATATAAGGTTTTCAAACGATGATGGAAGAGCTTTCATATCATATTCTTGACCTTGTCCAAAATTCAATAAGAGCAAAGGCTTCTGAGATTGAGGTTGTAATAGAGGATTCCGAAAAAGAGGATGAACTCATTATAAAGGTAAGAGATAATGGTATTGGTATGGATAAAGAAACTCTGAAAAGGGTTACAGACCCTTTTTACACAACCAAAAGAGAAAAAAAAGTAGGTCTGGGTGTTTCTCTTTTAAAAGAAACCGCTCTTTTGTGTGCCGGAAAATTTTCAATAAAAAGCCAAGCCGGAAAAGGAACAACTGTTCTGGCAAAGTTTAAAAGATCTCACATAGATTTACCACCTATGGGAAATTTGGAGGATACAATCTTATCAATAATAAGTTCATGTCAGAATTTTGATATTGTCTTTAAAATAAAAACGGATAAAGGAGAATTCATTTTAGATTCAAAAGAGATTAAAAAGGAGTTAGGAGAGGAGGTTCCCGTCTGCTCTCCCGAAGTTATCTCATTTTTAAGAAAATATGTAAACTCCGGAATTAAAAGGATTTTTTAATTATTTTAATAAAAATAATAAGAATTTAACATAAATATAGGTAAAGGGAATAAGTATAAGCGTTCTCTCAAAAAATAAAATAACAAGATGTGAAAATTTTATCGGAACATCTTTGAACATATCTATTATCATTGGTCCGACGGATGAGAAGAAAATAAGCTGTGTTGTTGAGAGAATAGCTATAAAAAGCCTGGTCTGCAGAACTGCATTTATGCAGATTAAAGACGGAAGATACATCTCAGCTATTTCTATTATTGTTGCGATTGAAACCTCTTTCACATTTGGCATTCCCAGAATTTTGTAAACCGGAACAAAAGGAATAGCTAAAAAATCAAATACCTTTGTATGGTATGCTATTAAAAGAGAAATTGTACCGACTGCAACAATGGTTCCTATAATGGAGGCTGCTAAAAGTATTCCGTCGAAAAATCCCTTTAAAGAGACATTCAAAATTGAGCCCGATCTTTCAGCTTTTTTTACGGCTATCTTATAGGCTCCTTTTAATGTTGGCTTAACTTCAGGCTCAGGATCCGGTGTTGTAATATACTCATCCTTAATTCCTGATGTCGGAGGGATTCTGACAACAATGAAGGCTGTTAGGACGGTTCCCAAAAAATATCCGATAAATATATACGGGAAGTAGTTTAAAACTTTTAATGTTGAGGCAACAACACCCACAAATCCTATGCTAACTGTGGAAAAGGCTGTTGCTATGATGAAAACCTCTCTTTTATTGTATTTTCCCGAGTGGAACAAATTATGGGTAAGATACAAAGCAACCGAATAGCTTCCTACCCAGGAAGTTATAGCATCCAGAGCACCTCTTCCGGGAATTTTAAAGAGAGGCCGCATTAAAGGCCTTGCCAGAACTCCTATGAACTCAAGCCCTCCGAAGTTTGTGAATATATTAATGAAAATAGCTCCGATCGGGATAATTGTTGCAACGGATATAGTAAGAATATCCCAGATTGTGTGAGAAATTCTTTTTTCAAGAAAGATTGATGGCCCCATTTTGAAAATAAAAAATATTGAAAAGATTAATCCCGTAATTCTCAATAAAATAATCAAAAATGAAGATTTAAAATAGTTTGAACCTGTTTTACCATTTTTTTTAAAGAAAAAGTACAGAGAGAAAAGCGCTCCCATGACTATTAAAGTGAAAGAGTAATAGGAGAGAATTAAAGGAATTTTCTTTCTTAAAAATTTTATAAAGATATCAAAGGCAACAGTCCATTCGCCATTAAATTTTACGGGAAAAAGAAAGAATAAAAAACCAACTAAAAAAGTGGTGATAAATTTTAAATCAGCTTTTCTCATTAAATCTTATCTACAATAATTTCACCTTTTCTGATTTTTAAGTAAACTTTTGTTTTTCCTTTTTTAAACTCAAACTTTTTTTCAACTTTATTGTCCGGTGCATCAATTATAAGATCAAGTTCTGCATCTTTCGGAGCATAAAATTCAATCTTCCCTTCATCGACCGTTAAAGAATAAGAATCAGCCGGATCCCACTCGAGAATTGTAAGCTTAATATGTCCATTTCTTGTTTTTACATTAATCTTTCCAGAAATATCTGCCATGGTCAGGTTAAGATAATCGGAGAATATCTTTATCTTTCCTCTTATTGAGCTTAAAGACAGCTTTGCATTGTTAAAATCTCCCTCAATATTTGTTTCAAAGGGTACTAAAATATCCCCTCTTATGCTAACCTGAGATTCACTCTTTTTAAAAACAGAGGCATTAAGCAGAATTGTATTATCCTTTAACTTTTTAACACTAAAATCAGTATCATAGAAAAAGTCCGCCGTTGATGCTTCAATTTTTCCATTAAAGGAAAATTCCTCTTTAGAAGTTCCTTCTATATTATATTCTCCGATTTGAGAATTAATCTTAAAGAGGGATTTTGGAGAGAATTGAAATATTTTCTTAATTTTTTTGATTTTGGGTTTTGATACAGGATATTCTCCGTATCCCTGAGGAACATTAATATAAATGCATGATGATAAAGATATTAATATTACTACTAAATACGATAATTTTTTCATTTTAACCTCCTGTTTTAAGTGAACCGATTAAATCTTCTATTTTATCGTATGATAGTTTATTCATTAGGAGAGACAACTTTTTAATTATTTTGAGGGCACTTTGGGGATCTATTATTGTTGCGGTTCCTATCTGGACAGCTGAAGCACCTGCTATTACAAACTCAAGAACATCCTCCGCCGATACAATTCCTCCAATTCCAACCACGGGTATGCTCACAGTCTTAAAAACTTTGTGAACCAGAGCTAATGCCATGGGCTTTATAGCGGGACCGGAAACTCCTCCGAAAACATTTTTAATATGAGGTTTTCTTGTTTCAATATCAACAGACATTCCGACAAATGTATTTACAAGGCTAAGGCTGTTCGCTCCCCCCTCCTCTGCTGCCTTTGCTATCTCCTCTATGTATGTGACATTCGGAGAAAGTTTCGCCATGATATGTTTTTCACTGATACTTTTTATTCCTCTTATAATAGAATGCGTTTTTTCAGGATCCCATGAAGGAGATTTCCCGCCTGCCTGAACATTAGGACAGGATAGATTTATTTCAAAAAAATCAATTCTCTTTTCAGGTTCAAGATATTCCACAACTTTCAAATATTCATCTTCACTTTCCCCCGCAACATTAACTCCGAAAAGAGTGTCATACTTTTCCCAGAATGGAATTATTTCCTCTTTGAATCTTTTAACTCCGATTCCCTGTAGCCCGATGGCATTTAACATTCCACAGGGGGTTTCATAAATTCTCGGGGATTCATTTCCCGGTCTCGGATCATAATATATTCCCTTTGAAATAAATCCACCTATTTGGTTGAGGTCAATATACTTTTCAAGCTCATATCCATAGCCCGATGTCCCTGATGCTAAAATCACCGGATTTTTTAATTCCAAGTTTCCCACTTTGGTTCTTATGTTCGGATTACTCATCCCAGATTATCTCCTTTGCATTAAATACTGGTCCCTGTTGGCAAACCCTTACCATTTTAGTCCCGTCTTCTGTTCTAATCTTTTTTGCACAACCATAGCAAACTCCCGTACCGCATGCCATTCTCTCTTCAAGTGAAACATAGACTTCTGTTTCCGTATCTTTATAAAACTCATATATCTTTTTCATCATTATTTCAGGACCGCAGGTAAGAATAAGAAAATTTCCTTTCGGAAGAAATTCTGTCACAAGGCCTTTTTCACCAAAACCTCCATCCTCTGTAACAAAAATTGTTTTTTCCGAATTAAGATATGATACAAACCGGACATCCTCCTTAGATTTTCCTCCGTAAATCAGAATATAATCCATACCTTTCTCTTCAACTATTTTTGAAAGATAGAGAAAAGGAGAAATTCCCCTTCCTCCGGCAACCATAACTATTTTTTTTGTTGTTTCAACAGGAAAATTATTTCCTAAAGGACCCAAAATCTCAAGAATATCTCCCTCTTTCAGTTTTGAAAACATCCCGGTCCCTCTTCCCACAACCTGAAAAAATATTTCAAAAACACCCTTATCTTTAAATACCCGTGCGATTGAAAAGGGGCGTGGTAAAATTACGGGGCTTCGGAGGGAACTATCCTTTATCATAAAAAAATTTCCGGGGAATACAGAATCAGAAATTTCATAATCTTTAAAAAAAAGAGAAAAATAACCACTCCCCCACTCCTTCTTATCAATTATTCTCAATTTTTTATATCCTTTCATTAACAAAATATAATTTAGAAAACTCTTTTAGTCAAGGAAACCTATTTCGTAAAATTATATAAAACCTTCTAATACAATTTTATTAAAGCATAAAATTATGAGGCTGTATTTGTTCAACTCATATTAAAAAATTTCTTTCATTAATTTGTAAATCTTCTCTTTTAATATATCTCTTACCTCTCTGAACTTTTCAATAGGTTGTCCCACAGGATCTTCAATCTCCCACTCTATTATCTTTTTATGAGGAAACCATGGACAGCTTACTCCACACCCAAGGGTAATCAAAAAATCAGTTTTTTTGATTGGTAATTCACTCAGATGTTTTGAATACTGAGATGATATATCTATTCCAACCTCTGCCATAGCCTGTATAGCTCCCTCTGCAACCCATCCGGCCGGAGCCGTCCCTGCACTGTAAACATCAAAGGAGTTTTTAAAATACTTTTCATTAAAGAATTTTGCCCAGCCTTCTGAAATCTGAGATCTGCAGGAATTTCCTATACAGACAAAAAGGAGTGTTGTTTTCTTATATTCCTCTGTCATTTATCCTCCTTTATACTTTTCCAGATAGAAAGAGCAAGCTTTTCTGATGGTTTCATCTTGTCTGTCTTATAAAGACTTAAAATTTTATCATACTCTTTCAAAAGCTTTTCTCTCTTCTCTCTATCATTTAAAAAGAATATTCCCTCTTTGAAAATATTTTCTCCCGTAAGATTTTCCTGAATTAGCTCAGGTAAAATTTTCTTTCCCGAAAGTATATTAACAATTGAAAATTCTCTTATCTTTACAAACCTCTTGCCTAAAATATAGCTAAGGTTGCTCAATCTGTATATCACAACCACAGGTTTTTTTAATATCATAGCCTCAAAATTTGATGTTCCGCTTGTAGATATTATAAGATCAGCAGAAGACATTACAGCATACTTATATTTTTCAAAAATATAAACACCTTCATCTTCATATCTTTTAAAGAAAGCTCTGTCAAGATGGGGAGCTTTTATCAGGGAAAAAACAGCATTCTCTTTAAGCTCCTTTTTAAAAAGTTTTATGCTATTTATTACAGCTTCCGTATGAAAAAATAGCTCTGATCTTCTGCTTCCGGGCATTAAAACTATGTGTGTTTTTCCCTCAGTCTTTACTTTTTTTCTTATTTCATCAGCGGAAATTTCAGGTTTTACTATTTCAAAAAGAGGATGTCCTATAAATTCATAATTAACACCCTCTCTTTCATATATATCCTTTTCAAAGGGAAAAATCAGAAAGATTTTATCAATGTATTTTCTGATTTTTTTAACTCTTGAATATCGCCATGCCCAGATGGTAGGAGAAATGTAGTGATAAATCGGAATTCCCGATTTTTTCAATTTTTTTGCAAGGGAAAGATTAAAATCAGGAAAATCAACAAGTAAGATAGCTTTGGGTTTTCTCTTATAAACTTCATTTATAAGCTCTTTTCTTATCTTATATATTCTTCTAAGATGAAAAATCACTTCAAAAAGCCCTATAATGGAAAGATCTTTTATATGAAACAGGGATTCAAAACCTTCCTCTTTCATTTTATCTCCCCCTGTTCCCCAGAAGGATACAAATGGATTCAGTTTTTTAAACTCCTTTATAAATAGGGATGCATAAAGATCTGCCGAGCTTTCTCCTACAACTATCATTATATTATCACTTACCATTTTCTTCTCCAAGTACCTTAAAAGGTGGAATTTTATCTTTAATTCCATAGGCAAAGAGCCATTCATCATAGTATTCCTTTTCCTTGTAGACTCTAAAACCCTTTTTGTGAACAGGGCTTACAACTCCGACAATTTTATAGCTCCCTTTCAAAGATTTCCAGAGAGTGTGAGGGATAACAACATATTTTTCTTTTCCCGCTTTTTTAGGAATGCTTACAATATTCCATTCACCATCTTCGCTTATCGGATCCTTATATAGCCTTCTCAAGTACTTTTCCTCATAAAGTTTTTTTAATGAATCCGGAAAGGCTCCCTTCTTTTTATTATAAAGAGTTATCGCATTTACAATCTGCTCTCCTCTGAATATTAGTTCTTCCTCTTTGTCCCTTGAAATAATATACTCCCAGCTTTCAAAGGTTTTTAACATCATTATTGAAATCACCACAATGGCAAAGAGAACCATTATATAAAGAAAGCCTCTCTGATCTTCTCTCATTTCTGATTATAACATTTTAGAAGAAGTTTTGTAATTTCAAACATGAAAAGCCAATAATATCGGAGACTTTTCCTGTTTAAGAAAGATAGAGTTTAATTTCACAGATGAATATCATAGGGGCACTAATTATGGTTTTATAAAAATAAAACTTGTCCTTCTTTTTTACTCTCTTATATATCTGACATAATTTATTGTAACAATCCATATCATTTTTTTATTGTAAATTCAAAAGATGGTACGGGATTGACACATCAATTTTTCTTTAATAATATAAATACTATTTTTTGGAGGGAAAGATGGAATTAAAATTAAAAGGAAACATCTGGGTATTGACAGATAAAAACGGTAATCTGATTGATGATATTGACACTGATCAGATATATCACAATGCCTATTTACACATAACAGAGATAGAGGAGATGGGAAAGTATGCACTTGGCAATCTTGAAGGCTGGGAGGATTTTTCCAAAAAGGCAAAGCCCGGTGATATAATCATTGCCGGAGCAAACTTCGGTGCAGGGTCATCAAGACAGCAGGCAGTGGATTGTTTTAAGGCTTTGGGAATTTCCGCAATTGTAGCGGAATCCTTTGGAGCCATCTATAAAAGAAATGCAATAAATTCAGCCTTTCCAATCCTCACTTTTGATACTGTGAAGGAAAAGGTGAAAAACGGAGAGCTTGAGACAGGAGATCTTGTGGAAATTGATCTTGAAACTGCGAAAATGAAAAATTTAACAAAGGGAAAAGTTTTTAAATTAAATCCTTTTTCCACAGTACAAAAGGATATTTATCTCAATGGAAGTCTTTTTAAAAATTATAAAGAATCTTAAATTTTAATGTCTCCGAAATTATAGTGCTTTTTCACAGGTTCTTTTACATCCCAAACGCATTTTAAGCCTTTTGGGAATTGGACAAGATCACCCTTTTCTATCTCTATATTACCTTCATCTGTTTCAACGACAACCTTCCCCTCAAGAAAATAGCAGGTTTCAGTATCAGAATAGCTCCAATCAAACCTATGAACATCAGATGTCCAGGTTGGCCAGCTTTTCACATTTAATCTTTCAAGCTCTTCTTCAGTCGGTTTTTTCTTTATTACTTTCATTATAACCTCCTGTCAAAATATATCAGGGAAATTTTTTTTGTAGATATAATCAATATTAGTAAGAAAAGATTTCACGGAAAAGATTCTCTCTATATCATCCTCATTCAAATACTTTCGTATTTCTTCATCCTCTAATATTAAATCCTTAAAATTCTCCTTTGTCTTCCAGCTTCTCATTGCATTTCTCTGAACCATCAGATAAGCATCCTCTCTTTTAACCCCCTTCTCGGCAAGAGCAAGTAAAACCTTCTGGGAAAAGATTAATCCCTTTGTCAAATTAAGATTTTTTTCCATGTTTTCAGGATAAACCAATAAATTTTTTGTCAATTTAATTGCCTCGGAAAGCATAAAATCAATGGTTATAAAAGAATCCGGAATTATAACCCTTTCAACAGAGCTATGGGAAATATCCCTCTCATGCCATAGAGCATTGTTTTCAAGAGCTGCCACAAGGTTTCCCCTTAAAAGCCTTGCCATTCCTGAAAGTCTCTCTGAATTTACGGGATTTCTTTTATGGGGCATCGCCGATGAACCTTTTTGGCCCTTTGAGAAGAATTCTTCAGCTTCTAAAACCTCTGTTCTCTGAAGATGTCTTATCTCAACCGCTATTTTCTCAAGAGTTGTCCCGGCTATTGCAATAGCTGATAATACCTCAGCATGCCTGTCCCTTTGAAGAACCTGAGTGGAAGCCTTTGAAGGTGTGAGAGAGAGTTTTTTTAAGGCAATCTCTTCAACCTTTGGCGTAATATGGGCATAGGTTCCCACAGCTCCCGCAATTCTTCCCACGGAAATATTTTTTTCAGCCTTTTTTAATCTATAATAGTTTCTTTCCATCTCATTTTTCCATATTAAAAATTTTAACCCAAAGGTTACAGGTTCCGCATGGACTCCATGGGTTCTTCCGATTTGAGGGGTATCTTTATATTTAATCGCTTTTTCCTTTAATAACTCAATTAACTCTTCATACTTTGGTTTTAAATGTGAAATTGCCTGTTTTATCAAGAGTGAAAGGGCGGTGTCAACAACATCATAAGATGTCATTCCATAGTGAACGAAACTTGAATCCTGCCCGACAAACTCTGAAACAGAGGTTAGAAAAGCAATAACATCATGCTTTACCTCTTTTTCAATCTCCTCTATTCTTTCAACCCTAAAATTAGCCTTTTTCTTTATTCTCTTTAAAGCATCATCCGGAATTACTCCAAGCTCATTCCATGCTTCACACACCGCAAGCTCAACTTTAAGCCATGTTCTGTATTTGTTTTCTTCAGACCAGATATTTCCCATCTCTTTTAAAGTGTATCTCTTGATCATAAAACACCTCTCCTTATAATTGAAAAGATAAGGCTACTGTAAGCCTGCTTCCCTTAATGTGAGTTAGAGGCTTTTCATTTTCAAAAGTAAAGTATGCCTTACCAAAAAGATATCTGTATCGCAATTTCAAAAATATGTTTTTATAAACTATTGTTATTCCCCCTTTAAGAGAATAAAGCCTCGGCACATCCGAATCCTGCCCCAGAATAAAATATTTCTCTTTTTCAAAACCTAAATCCAGAAGTTGGACAAAAATATTGTTTATAATTATTTTTGCCCCTATCTCATACATATTCCATCTGGAATTATCTATCCCCTTAAAAGTATAAGTATTCTCATCATCAAAGGAATAAATATTCTCTTCCGTGAATCTGTAATTTCCGTATAAAATTATTCTTTTAAGGTCAAGCTTTCCTCCGAAAATAAACGGAATTCCAACAAACCAGCTATAATCAGTGTTTTCTGTTCCTGAAGAATTCTTCGCTGATATCTCATATGAACCGGAGATATTTTTCGGAATAAAACCGAACATTGAAATTGCCTTAAGAGGGATAAATTCAAAATAGATAAACTTATAAACCCCACTTAAATGCTCTGTTCTAAAACCATAGTTTTCCTCAACATTTTCACCTGTTGTAATTTTTTCAACCGAAGAAATAGTATTTTTCCCAAAAACTCTTCCATAGGCAACACCAATGTTTAAAAATTTCACGGGAGTAATATATATGTACAGCTGATAATATCTATCTCCCTCTCCGACTGAGTTTGAGTATAAATAAACACCATCACTGTATTTATAGGAAACTTCTCTGTCAAAGACAGGGAAAAAAGACCCCATTGTAATATTTGCTCCGAATTTTGATGTTCCGAAGATGATATTAATTTTTTCCGGCAATTTTCTTGAAGCTTTCCATTTTTCATCCGTGTAATCGATTAAACCATCAAAATTCTGAGAAATTTTTTCACTTACAAAGCTTAACTGAAAAAAGGAGCTGAATGTTTTAGGAGAGCTATAAAATGTTCTGAACTCATCAACAAATTTTAAATTTGAATTAAAATCTCCGTGAAAAAAAGTGTATAACAAAATCTCGTCATAGGAAAAAGCAAAAGAGGAAATCATAAAAAGTACAACAAATAAAATTATAACTATCTTATTAGCTTTAATGTTCTTTTCCATCTTGTTTTAGTGAAAAAATGAAGCAGGGAATTTATCATATTTTTTAGTTGATTCCCCGCACCCTTTACAAGGTATTGTCCCTTAGAGGCTTTGTAACTCCAATAGATAACCCATGGTCTGCCTTTTATATAGCTCCTCTTTAAAGGACCCCAGTATCTGCTGTCAAGAGAATTATCCCTATTGTCTCCCATAACAAAATAATACCCCTGAGGAATATAATTGATCTCAAAATTATCCCTTCTTATATACTCTTCAAAAATAGTATTATCTTTTGAATAAATATTATTATCTTTATGGTAAACATATGGTTCTTTCAAAGGTATCCCATTTATAAAAACCTTTTTATTCACAATTTTAAGGCTTTCACCCGGTAGACCTATTGTTCTTTTAACAAAATCCTTTGTTGGATCTTCCGGAAATCTGAAAACCACAATATCTCCTCTTTCTATATCTTTAATGGGAAGAATTTTTTTCTCCCAGCTAAAAACTGTATTAGCATAAATAAATTTATTGACAAAAAGATGGTCTCCAATTAATAGAGTATCTTCCATAGAACCTGTGGGAATCAGGAAGGATTGGGCAATAAAAGTAATCACAAAAAATACGTAAATTGCGGTTTCAACTATAAGTTCAAAGTATTCTCTTATAATACCGTGCTCTTTTTCCTTTTTTATTTTTTTACCTTTCTTAAAAACCATAATGAATGGTAAATTATTTTTATGAAATGGTCAAGCTCTGGGGTAGCTGTTCTTTCCTTAACATGTTTTAAAAGAAAAAAGATACGGTCATAAGGATTTTCACTATTAGGTCTATTAAGTCTTTATTTTAAAATTATCTTTTTAATTAGAAGGTATTCCGTTTTCTTGACAAAGAAATATAGGGTATCTATAATTAAAAAGATGAAAATAAGAAAAGCTCTTTATTTATCCATAACAGTCTTATTTTTTCTTTTCACTCTTTCAATTTATTTTTCTATTCTCCTGATTGTAAAAAAAGAGGATCAATCGTGGAGAAAAATCCTTTTGAAAGAAAAAATCCTTCTTCTTGAGAAAGAAATTACACCCTATCTGTTAGAGGGAAAATTGGATTTGATGCCACCAGACTTCTTCCTAAGGTTCTCTTTCCCCTTCGCAATAAAAACAAAAGATTCTTTCTTTCTTTTTAAAGAGAAAAAAAAGATAATGTTAAAAAAGAGAAATGGAGAGCCACCCCAAATTAAAAAATACAAAATATATAAAAAAAAGATCAAACTTCCTTTTTCAGACTATACATGGGGAACACTATACATTTACCAAAAAAAAATACCTTTTTTTACAATTTCTCTAATACCCTATAGGCTATTCCTTTTCTTTGTTTTCTTTAGTTTTTTTCTCTATATTATATTAAGATCCCTAAAAGAATTTAACACTTTTGATATCAAAAAAAACAGAAGCTTTGCTCTCCTCCCTTCATCTGAAAAAATGGTAAAAGAATTCGAAAAACTCGAAAAGGAGAAGAATACACTTGAGGAAAAAATAAATAAGATTAAGGAAGATAGAGATAAAGAGTTAATACCAATAAAAGAGGCTATCCTTAACATAAGAGAAAAAACAAAAGAATTAACAAAGATAAAAAAGAGTCTTTTTGAAGCAAGAAAAAGGGCTTCTTCCCATAACATTATTTTAGGAATAGCACATGAAATAAATAATCCTTTAACCACAATAGTCGGCTATCTTCAGCTACTCTCCATGAGCAAAACATTAAGCAAAGAGACAAGAGAAAAACTCTTGAGAAATGTGGAAAAAATCTTCAGCACCAAAGAAAAACTTGAAAAATTAATCTCCCTTTCCCCGGAAAAAGTAAGAGATAGAGTAAATTTATCGGAAATATTCATGACTTTGAAAACCTCTTTCCCTTCATTAAAAATAAACTCAAACAAAAAGATTTTTTTTACCGGAAATAAGGAAAAATTAAAAGAAGTTTTTCTTCAATTTTTAAAAACCATAGAAAAATATTCCCCAAAACTAACAAAGATTGAGTTTTTTAAAAAGAAAAATAAGAGTCAAATAAATATTTTGGCTTTCCTGGAGAAAGAGATTAAAAATGAGGTTTCCTTAAAAAAAGAGTTAATAGATTTCATCATATTTTTTGAAATTAACGGATCTATTAAACTGTCCATATCAAAAAAACATATCAAAATATCAATTTACTTCAGTGATTAATTAGTAAAGAGAATCTATTATTTTTTTATACTTTTTCTCCACAAAGGTCCTTTTTACTTTCAAGGTTGGAGTAAGTTCTCCTCCTTCGATTGAAAAATCTTCTTTCAAAAGAGCTACCCTTTTTATAACTTCAAAATCCGCAAGATCAGGCACCATTCTTTTAACTTCTTTAAGGAAAAATTTTTCAACTTCCTTATCTTTCACAAATGTATCTTTATCTTCTATTTTTTTCCCTATTTTTGAAGAAACATCTTCCATTTTGTCAAAATCCGGAATTATTAAAGCGGATAAATATTTTCTTTCATTTCCTATCACAACCACATTGCTTATGTACGGGCTCTGTTTGATCCTGTTTTCTATCGGTTGAGGGGCAACATTTTTTCCTCCCAGAGTAACAATAATTGCCTTTTTTCTATCTGTTATGACTAAAAAACCATCTTCATCTATAAAACCTATGTCTCCCGTTTTAAACCAGCCGTCTTCCGTAAAAACCTCTTTAGTTTCCTCTTCTTTCTTATAATAACCTTTCATTATATGAGGTCCTCTTGAGAGTATCTCTCCATCCTCTGCTATTTTTACTTCAACATTCGGAATTGGTTTACCGACAGTCCCGACTTTGAAATCATCAAAGGTATTTACAGCTATTACAGGAGAAGTTTCAGTCAGTCCATAACCCTCCATTATAGGTGTTCCTATCATGGCAAAAAACTCCCCAACCTTTTTTGGCAGGGCTGCTCCGCCTGAAACAAAAAACCTAAATCTTCCTCCTAAAGCATGTTTGATCTTACTAAAAACCAATTTGTTTGCAAGTGCATACTGAAAATTGTACTTGTAGGAGTATTTCTTCCTTTTAACATCAGCCATTACTTTTTTTGCGCCAACTCTCAGAGCCCATTGAAAAACTTTTCTTTTCAAAGGAGGTCCTGCCAGCGCCTTATCAACAACCCTTGAATATATTCTCTCAAAAAGTCTCGGAACAGAGACCATAAGAGTAGGTTTTACCTCGGGAATATTTTTTGCAACCTTTTCAATACTTTCCGCATATGCAATCGTAGCACCTGCCCGTATATAGACCTGTGTGACCATTCTTTCCAAAACATGGGAGAGAGGAAGGAAAGAAAAAACAGTATCTTTTTCGTTAATGTCAAGAATTTGAAGAACTGTGTAAAGATTCGAAAAAATATTAAAATGAGTTAGCATCGCTCCCTTTGGAACACCTGTAGTTCCTGAAGTATAAATAATGGTTGCAAGGTCATCACTATCTACAACCTTTATCATCTCATAATAACTCTCTTCTTGAAGCTCACTACCTATTTCTTTCAAACCTTCCAAAGTCAGAACTTCTTCCGCCGGTGAATTTTCTTGAAAAGTGATAAAGTGCTTTATTCTCTTGATCTCTTCTCTGACAGACCTTATCTTCTCCCACTGAGCTTTAGTAGAAAAGAACAGAGCCTTACTTTCAGAATCATTCATTATGTAAAGAGCCTGTTCAGCCGGAAGAGTGGGATATATAGGCACAGTTACAGCTCCTACAGAAAGAATGGCTAAATCGGAAACCAACCATTCATAGCTTGTCTCCGCCATAATATTCACCCTGTCTCCAACCTTAATCCCTATCTGTTTCAAACCAAGAGCCGCTGTAATAACATCCTTTCTGAACTCCTTTGTGGAGATTCCCTCATACTTCTTGTTTCTTTTTCTCAGGATATGCTTTTCCTTGTTGACCCTATCGACAGTCTCAATAAAATTGTCCACTAAAGTTTTTTTCGGAATTTCAATTGTTCTCATTGTTCACTCCTTATTTTTGCTATTGATTTTGTTTTATCATCCTTTTTTAATCTTATTATTCTCACTCCCTGTGTTACTCTTCCCAGAGCCCTCACCTCAGAAAGATTAACCCTTAAAGACTGTCCCTTCTCTGTTATTACGAGAATGGAATCATCGGCATTGACAACCTCTCCGGCTATAATCTTACCTGTTTTTTCAGTAATTCTCATTCCAAGGACCCCTTTTGAAGCTCTGGAATAGCCTCTGAAAAGCTCTAATTTTGTCTTCTTTCCATATCCTCTTTCAGATAAGAGGAAAAGAAAGGCATTTTCCCTTACAACCCTTCCACCAACAACATAGTCTCCCTCTGAAAGTCTTATTCCTATAACCCCCGCAGCTGTTCTCCCCATTTCTCTTACCTCGTTTATTTTAAACCTCAGAACTCTGCCATTGGAAGTAAATAAAATAACCTCTGCGTCTTCTCCGACAAGAAAAACATCTATGATCTCATCCCCTTCATTCAATCTTGCTGCTGTAATACCGGTTACTCTCGGATTTGAAAAATCTTTCAAAGGTGTCCGCTTAACTCGCCCTTTCTTTGTAATAAAGAAAAGACTTTTATCCTCTTTAAAATCCCTGACTCCGATAATAGAGGCAACTTTTTCATTTTCCTGAATATTAATAAAGTTTATAATAGGTCTTCCCTTGGAAGTCAATCCTGTCTCAGGAATATCTATTGTTCTTAGCCAATATGCCCTTCCTTTGTTTGTGATTATAATCAAATAATCATGGGAAGAGGCTGAAAAAAGATCTTTCACTCCATCCTCTTCCTTAACCTCTATCCCTCTCTGCCCCTGTCCAGCCCTCCTTCTCTGCTTGTATGCAGAGGCAGGTGTCCTTTTTATATAACCTGATTCCGTATAAACAATTACAAACTCTTCTTCCTTAACAAAATCTTCCCAGGAAAACTCTTCAACACCCCCTAAAATTATCTCCGTACGCCTATCATCCCCATATTTGTCCTTAATCTCCATAAGCTCTTCTTTAATAACCTGATCTATCATCGCCGGATTGGAAATAAGCTCTTTCAAATAAGCTATCTTTTTAATTAATTCAAGATACTCCTTATCTATCTTTTCCTGTTCTAAACTTGTTAACCTTTGTAATTGCATATCAAGAATCGCTTTAGCCTGAATTTCAGAAAGTTCAAATCTTTCCCTTAACCTTTCGTTTGCAGTTTTAACATCCTTCGAATTTTTGATTATGGCAACAACCTCATCAATATTAGCAAGAGCGATCTTCAAACCTTCAAGAATATGGGCTCTTCTTTCAGCCTTTTCAAGTTCAAACCTACTCCTTCTTAAAACAACCTCTCTTCTGTGAGAAAGAAATAATTTCAACATCGCAAGAATATTCAGCTGTTTTGGTCTTCCGTCAACAATAGCAAGAAAAATTATTCCAAAACTTGTTTCAAGTTGAGTATGCTTGTAAAGATTGTTGAGTATTGTCTGAGGAATTGAATCCCTCTTTAACTCTATAACAACACGCAGTCCATCCTTGTCACTTTCATCTCTCAGACCAGAAATCCCTTCAACCTTTTTTGCATTCACAAGGTATGCTATCTTTTCCAATAATTTGGCTTTGTTTACAGTGTAAGGTAGCTCCGTCACAACGATTTTTTTTCCGCCTCTTTTATCTGTTTCTATAACAGCTCTCGCTCTAATTAAAATCTTACCCTTTCCCGTTTTGTATGCTTTTATTAATTCATCGCTTTTATAACCAATAGCAGCAGTGGGAAAGTCAGGTCCTTTTATAATTTTTAAAAGATCATCAATAGTCGCTTCCTTGTTATCGATTATATATATAACACTATCTATTATTTCAACCAAATTATGGGGAGGAATGTTTGTTGCCATCCCCACAGCAATACCTGAGCTTCCGTTAATCAATAAATTAGGGATTCTTGTCGGGAGTACAACAGGCTCAAGAAGAGAGTTATCATAGTTCGGAACAAAGTCAACCGTGTTCTTATCTATATCTCTTAACATTTCCTCGGCAATCTTTGACATTCTAACTTCTGTGTATCTCATTGCCGCAGGAGGATCTCCGTCTATTGAGCCGAAATTACCCTGTCCGTCAACAAGAGGATATCTCAAGGAGAAATCCTGAGCCATTCTCACTATTGAATCATAAACAGCTGATTCCCCGTGAGGATGATATTTACCAATAACGTCACCGGCAATTCTCGCCGACTTTTTATAAGGAGAGGAGTGCGTGTTTCCGAGCTGATGCATTGCATAAATTATTCTTCTATGTACTGGTTTAAGCCCGTCTCTGACATCAGGAATTGCCCTGCCTATTATTACACTCATAGCATAACTCAGGTAAGAGTCCTTTACTTCATCCTCAATATTAACGACCTCTATGTTTTTATCAAAAAATAGCTTTTCCATTTTATATCTCCTTAAATATCAAGATTTTTTACCTCAAGAGCATTTTCCTCTATAAAGCTTCTTCTCGGGACAACATTATTTCCCATGAGTATTGAAAAGAGATTATCCGCTGTTAAAGCATCCTCCATCGTGACTCTCTTTAATCTTCTCCTATAAGGATCCATTGTCGTTTCCCAGAGTTGATTTGGATTCATCTCTCCTAAACCTTTATACCTCTGAATATAAAGGCCTCTCTGAGCTGCTTCCATTATTTTATCAGCAAGTTTTTCTTTATCTTCAACCTCTTCACTGTACTGTCCTATTGAGATTGTAAAGGGAGCCCCTCCCCTTTTTTTGAAAAAGTCCTCCATACTCAGCATTTCATCTATTATGTATGAATTTACAAAATCTCTATCTATTCTGAACTTTTTCGAAGCTCCGATACCATTAAGATAAATTGTTATTATCCCTTCATCAAAAGAAACAATAAAACCCTCGGATTCAAGAACTCTGAATATCTTTTCAAGAATAATCTCCTCCTCCCTATGTCTAATGTTCTCAATAACAACTCTTAAAACAATATCAACAACTTTTTTATCTATCTTTCTCTTCTTAAGGTTTTCCAGATAATCCCTTATTAATAATAAACTTCTTATTATTCCCTTCAGTTTTGCTCCTTTAATTGAATATCCTTTTGATGTTTTAAGTGTCATCTCCTCTTCAATTCTTGCTAACAAATATTGATTTAATTCCCTTTCATCCTTTAAATATTTTTCTTCCTTACCCCTTTTCACCTTAAAAAGCGGAGGCTGCGCTATATACAAAAAGCCACCCTCAACAATTTCTTTCATCTGTCTGAAGAAAAAAGTTAATAAAAGTGTTCTTATGTGAGAACCATCCACATCTGCGTCTGTCATTATTATTATTTTATGATACCTCAATTTCTCAAGATCAAAATTATCTTTACCAACACCGGTTCCTAAAGCAGAGATTATTGTTTTTATCTCTTCATTTTCAAGAACTCTCTCTATGTTAGCCTTCTCAATGTTTATTATCTTTCCTTTCAAAGGAAGAATAGCCTGAAACCTCCTGTCCCTTCCCTGTTTTGCTGAACCTCCGGCACTTTCTCCCTCAACAATATATATTTCACTTTTTGAAGGATCGCTTTCCTGACAATCCGCAAGCTTTCCGGGAAGGCTTGCACCATTTAGAACTGTTTTTCTTCTTGCAAGCTCCTTTGCCTTTCTTGCTGCTTCTCTCACCCTTGCAGCATTTATAGCTTTTTCAATTATAAGTTTCGCAACAGAGGGATTCTCCTCAAGGAAAAATCTTAGCTTTTCATTTACAACTTTCTCAACTAACCCCTTAACTTCACTGTTACCCAATTTTGTTTTTGTCTGCCCTTCAAACTGAGGCTCTTTGACCTTTACACTTATAACAGCTGTCATTCCTTCTCTAAAATCATCCCCTTTGATTTCAAATTTAATCCCCTTGTTCAAATTGTATTTTTCAATATAAGAGTTAATAGCTCTTGTTATACCTGTTTTAAACCCTGAAAGATGCGTTCCTCCTTCCACAGTATTTACATTATTTACAAATGAAAGTATCTTTTCATTATAACTTTTATTGTATTGAATAGCTATTTCAAGTTTTATATCCTCAATCTCTCCTGATATGTAAATTGGTTTCTTAAAAAGGGGTTGTTTATTCTGATTCAGGTATTTTACAAACTCTTCAATCCCCCCCTCATAATGGAAGATTTCTCCTTTACCAACTCTATCATCCCAGAATTCTATCTTTAAACCTCTTGTCAGAAAGGCTAATTCCATAAGCCTGTTCCTTATTGTTTCATAATTAAAGACAACTGTTTCAAAGATATCATCATCCGGCCAAAGAGTTACCTTTGTTCCGGTCCTTTTAGTCTCACCTATTACCTTTAATTTGGTTTTAGGGACACCTCTCACATACCTTTGAGACCATACCTTTCCATCCCTTCTGACTTCCACTATAAGCTGTTTTGATAAAGCATTAACAACAGAAATTCCAACTCCATGAAGACCTCCCGAGACCTGATAAGCTTTCTTATCAAACTTTCCTCCAGCATGTAAAACAGTCATTACGACCTCAAGAGCACTCTTCTTTTCTTCCGGATGTATATCAACCGGAATCCCTCTTCCGTTATCTTCAACTGTCACACTACCATCACCGTTTATTGTAACCTTAATATAATCACAATAACCAGCCAAAGCCTCATCTATTGAATTATCCAAAACCTCATAAACAAGGTGATGAAGCCCCTGCGCTCCAGTACTTCCAATGTACATTGCAGGTCTTTTTCTAACAGGCTCCAAACCTTTTAAGACCTGAATATCTTCCGCTGTATAACTCTCATTATTTAAAAACTCTTTTTCTTCCATTATACCTCCACAAGATTATAGTTCTCCAAACTTTCATACTCCCTGTTAACAAAAGCTAAAAGACTTTGGATTTTAAACATATCAAGAGATTCTAAAAGATTCCTATTATCAAGATCAGAATCAAAATCATCTATCAAAAGAATGGGGTTTTCTCTCCTCTTCCTATGAAAGAGTGCGATATAACTCTCTATTATATTAAAGTATGCCATTTTCCATATTCCTTTGGAACCATAGATAAAAATATTTTTATTCTCCTTTTCAACAATTATATCATCAAGGTGGGGACCCGACATAACCTTTTTTCTCTTGAATTCCTCTTCCATGGAAAAAGTATTGTTGTTCTCCATAATCACAATCTTTATCCCCTTTCTATTTAACAAAGAATTTAACTCTGACACTAAAGATTTTCTCCTCTCTCTTATTTTTCCTCCAAAGAAAAATAATTGGTCTGTCCAAACATCGTAAACAGACTTCTCTTTTTTCCCTTTCTTAAGTAAAACATTTTTATTTCTCAGACTTTTATTATAATTTAAAAGGTCATTTATGTAAAGAGTATCAATACCAGATCCGAAAAAATCAATCACTCTCCTTCTTTCTTTTCTCTTTTTAAAAAAATCAAAAATCCTCTCGCTGTTAATGAAAATAGTAAAGAAAATGTTTAATATATCCGCTAATTTGGCTTTTTTATTATCAACTTTTCTTATGGCTCTTCTTCTATCCACTCCTCTAAAAATCGAATGCTCTGCCTCTTTTTCTACCACCCCAAATACCGAAAATTCCCCACCTTTTCTTGATATTTCCTTAAGTTTTCTTGTCCTGAAAGACCTTCCATAATTCAGATAATATATAGCCTCCAAAATCGTTGTCTTTCCGCTTCCATTCTTACCATAAATAATATTAACTCCGTCTTTAAAGAAAACTTTTCTCTCTTTAAAAAGTCTGAAATCCTTTAGGTATATATTTTTTAAAACCGCCAAATTCTATTGAAAAGGTATTACCATATAAATATAATCAAATTCAAACTCTCCCTCTTTTACTCCTCCCACCGGCTTAAACCTAACTATTGTTTTCTCGTCCGAAAATTCCATCTTAACCTCTTCATTCTCTATATTTTCAAGAAATTCTTTAACAAAAATAGCATTAAAAGAGATAATAATTTCATCACCTTCATAGCCTTTGGCTGTAAGTTCTTCCTCTCCTTTTCCACTCTCTACACTATCATAACTTAAAATAATCCCGTCTTTTTTTATTATCATATTGACCTGTTTAATTTTCGAAGAGATTATATTTAAAATTCTTCTAAGAGCCTTATTTGTCTCTTCTCTTTTAAAAATAACAAAGTTTTCTCTTTCCATATTTATATAGTCATAAAACTCCGGAAAACTCTTCTCTATTATCCTTGTTGTTAAAATAACATTTTTATAAATGAAAAAGTAATTATTAACCCCCTTTATTATTCTTAACTCACCGTCTTCTTCAAATTTCAAAAGCTCATTTAATGCTTTCCTGTAAACCAAAAGATCAGTCTCTTTATAATTTTTTGATATTTCCGTCTTAACATATGCAAGTCTATTATAATCAGAAGAAACTGCTTCAATTGTATTTCCCTTAAAAATAAAGTATCCTCCTCCCATAGCAGTATAATGCTCTTCTGAAATTGCATATCTGATCATTCTTATCAAACTTTTAAAAACTCTTATATCGACCGTAATTTCCTCCTCATCCTCTGGAAGGGGAATTGTCGGAAAATTGTCAGGGGATAAACCATAAAGAGTATAAAAACTTGTTCCTCCTTTCAGGTCTATTATTGAATCCTCTTTCTCCTCAATCTCTATGAACTCAGTATCCATCTCTTTTATTAAATTGTACAGAAGAGAAAAAGCAACAGTAATACTTCCCTCTTTTTCTATTTCCGCATCAATTTCTATAACAATCCCAATCTCAAGATCAGTACCGGATATTTCTATTTTTCCCGAATTTTTTGTTTTTAAAAGAACATAGTTTAAGATTGGCATAGTGCTCCTCTTTTCCACAATACCATTCATCAACTCTAACTCTTTTAATAAAAGCGTTCTCTTAATTTTCACTTTCATTTTTCCACCTTTCCTTAAATCATTATTTTTATTTATTAATATTATAATATATTAATTATAAAATCAATAATATTATATTAATACTAAAAGTTTATAATCTTTAAAATCCTTTATACAAGAGGTTATCCAGCTTGAACAATTTGTTGAAAACTTTTTAAACATCTTTAAATCTCCTGATATAAGACTGAATCTCCTTTTCAAAATTAGGATCTTCTTCAATTTTCCTCTGAATCTTATTTATAGAATGAATTACAGTTGAATGGTGTTTATTTCCGAACTCTTTTCCTATCCTGTTAACAGGCATGTTAATTACCACTTTTATTAAATACATTGCTATCTGTCTTGGAAAAGAAACCCGTGGTGAATTGTTTTTGGAATTTAGTTCATTGACCTTAATTCCGAATTTTTCAGCGATAAAGTTTTTTATTCTTTCCGGAGTCACCTCTTCTTTATTTTCATCCACATAGTCCTTTATTTCCTGTTTCACAAGGTTTATTGTTATCGGAACTCCTCTTATTGATGCAATAGCTCCTATTCTTGAAAGAGCCCCCTCAAGGGTTCTCACATTTCTTTTTATTTTTGATGCGATGTATTCTGCGATGTCTTTTGTTATCGGAATGTTTTTTTCCTTTGCCTTTTCCATTAATATGGCTATTCTGTTTTCGAGGTCAGGTGGTTCTATTTGAGCAATAATACCCCACTCAAACCTTGATCTTAATCTTTCCTCTAATTTCTTTAAATCTTTCGGCGGACAATCGCTTGAAATGATTATCTGTTTGCCTGATTCGTAAAGTTCATTGAAAATAAAAAATAACTCTTTTTTAGTTGCTTCCCATGTTGACATTAATTGAATGTCGTCTATTATTAAAATATCAGAACTTTTATACTTCTTTTTAAATTCAGGATATTTTTTATTTTGGAGGTGGTATACCATCTCATCCATAAAGTCTTTTGATGTTTTAAACATAACATTTTTATTCTTTTTATTTTTTAGTATGTAGTTTGCAATTGCTGTTAGAAGGTGGGTTTTTCCAAGCCCTACGTCCCCGTATATATATACCGGATTATAGTTTGATTCTCCCTTTGCAACACTTAAGGCCACAGCAAATGCAAACTGGCTTCCCTGCCCTGGAATAAAGTTTTCAAAAGTATAGTTTTTGTTTATGTTTGATAATTTTGTAGAGTAAATCTTTTTCTTTTTTTCACTACTTTTTTCTGGATAGATAAACCTTATTTTGAGATTGGGATCATAATTTATAAGAAAGGAGTTTATGAGATCTATGTACTTTTGGTTTAGAAATGAAAAGAAATCGGAATCAGGAACCTTTAAATAGAGTTCGTTTTCATCAACGCCGATTAGTTTTATGGGAGAAATCCATAGATTATATTCCCTTTCATTGTTTATTTTCTTCCTTAAATCCTCTTTAATTTTCTCCCAAATAAACTCCATTAGATTTCCACCTTTTTTTCCACATATGTGGAAAACTTTTTATAGTTAAAAAGTTTAACTATAAACAATTAATTACATTAAAATTAATATTAACAAAAAGAGTATGGTATGTCAAAATATTTAGAGCTTTACCTTAATGCCTCCGAAAACCCATCTTTTGGGGGAAGGGTATCCGTAAATTTCACAAAATTTTTTATTAAAAACATTGTTTATCTTGGTAAAAACGGAGAGTTTTTTTGAAATGGTAAAATTAATGTTAAAATAAAAAACCGAAAAACTTTCGGAATTGACAACCATAAAGTTTTTTTCATCAAAATCCTTTCTCTCTCCCACATACCTTCCGCCGAAGAAAATATTTAATTTTTTAAAAAAGATATTCAGAAATCCTTTTAATACGATGGAAGGTCTTCTTAAGAGTTCCTCACCTGTTAGAAGGTTTTTTGATGATAGTTTTACAATAGATACTGATACTTTATTGTTTTTAAAAAAATATAGCAAAGAGGTGGAAAATCCCCTGATTTTATCTTTTCCTGAGTTTTTTAATCTGTATGAAATAAAATCAAAAGTTATAAGATCCTCGTATTTTGTATTAAAAAATGAGATTGTTAGCAATATATTCTTTTTTGCTAACTTAAAACCTGTTTCATAATTTAGTGATTTTTCCGGTTTAAGTGAGGGTGAACCCCAGGGTGAAGCAAATTCTGAAACCTTTGGAGCTCTGAATCCCTTCGAAATTATGAAATACGGAGACAGGAGCATTTCTTTTGAAAAGAGATTGTATGAAACGGATAATTTAGGGGAAAGAGAGCTTTTAAATTCGCTAAATTTATCATACCTAAATCCTGCAACAAAATTCAATCTTTCCGTTGTGTAAACCTGTTCTCCGAAAAAGGAAAAAGAATTATAATTTTTGTTTGTAAATGAAAACCCGGATTCGGTTTCCTCTGTTATTTTTGATTTGGAAAGCTCAAAACCAAAAAGAGAGGTTGTATTTTTAAAATATGAAACAATGAATTTTGAACTCAATTGAAAATTACCACTTTTTGAATGATAAAAACTTCCCCAGAAAGCATCGGGATCTTTGAGTGTATAATCTCTTTTGTAAAAAGAAAGGTTTAAATCAAAAAAACTTTTTTCTGAGAATTTGTATTTAAAAGGAAAGGCTAATAGGTTCATCCACATTGTGCTTTTCCTGTTGGGAGAGGGAAAGCCATAATTAAAAGGAATTCCCGTGGAGGATGAAATATAATAGAAAAAAGGAGAAATTAAGAAATTTTTATCTTTAAGCTCCCAGTTAAAGTAAATATTCTTATTATCAAAATCACTGTTTTTGAAATCTCCGTTTATCTTTCTTCCGCTATAGATTAAAGAAAATCCATTTTTTCCGAACTTTTTTCCTAAGGAAACCTTTTCACCGAAACTCGAATTTTTTCCTCCGAAAAGTGTTAAGGAAAGCCCGTCAGTTTTTTCAGGAATTAAGTTAATAACTCCTCCCATAGCCTCAGAACCATAGAGGTTGCTTTGAGGTCCGTTTACTATCTCTATTTGACGGAAAACATCCGCTACAAGAGGAGAAAAGTCGAAGGAGAGTGAGGCGGGATCATTGATTTTAACACCATTAATTAAAAGGACAGTATGCTTTGAGCTTGCACCTCTTAAATAAACGGAAGAAAGCTGACCATAAGAACCGCTTGAAAGTGAGAGTGTATAAGGAGAGATCGAAAGAGCTTCGGAAAGATTTAAAGGTTTCAGAGAGTTTAATTCATCTTTTGTAATTAAGGAGAAAGAGTCAATTACATTTAAACTATTTTCCTTTGTAAGGGTTGCGGTTACAAAAATCTTCTCTTTAAAGTGATTTTTTTTCTTCTTAGCTTCGGAAGAAAAAAGTGAAACAGAGAAAAAAAGAAAAAGGAACCAAACAAAAAACTTTTTTAACATAAAAAACCTCCTGAAAATTTTTTGGAGGGTCACATTCAAAGCCACTCCTTCCCCTCCGAAAGGGTAGCAGAATGTTTTCAGGCAGGTCTTCCGGCTCATGGATCATTCCCTTTTCCACCTTCCCATCCAGAAAGTGACAGTGGCTTTCGGAAAAGAGTCCCCATTCACGGCTGCGGGGGCAGCGGAGGCTTTTACCTCTCTTCCCTGACTCCTGAAAACTGATTATTTTATCATAAAAAGGTGAAAAGCGGAATTGGGGTGAATGGTGAATTGTCGGAGCGAAAGCGGAGATCCCGCACTTTCTTTCCAACGGTAAATGTAAGAATGTTTTGAATAAAAAATAATATGAGAAGAAATCTTCACCAGAGAACCACTAATCAGAAAAGATAGTGCGGGATGAATCGTTAATCGTGAATTGGAGTTGTTAGTGTTTAATTTATTTTTTTTAAAATAATTAACCGTAGGGGCAATTCATGAATTGCCCCTACAGACTACTATCCGATTCCCCATTCACAATTCACAACTTTCTTATTTCATATAAATGACCATATGGTCCATCTAAAACTATCCTAGATCCAGTTTCTCTTTTATAATAATTAAATTGTCCCCATATCTTATCATATTCTGTTATTTTATTAGCTCCTGTAACAACTGAAACAATATTAGGGGCTTCATTATCTCCTCCTTGAACAGATGAAACTAATTCTCCTCTTGTATCAACATCATCTAATGGACCTGCACCTGCTCCACTTCTTATAAGTTCATCATTGGAATTTGCCCAATCTTTTGCATATGCTCTTCCTTTTGTAATAGTAAAATTAATACTATAATCTGGAGCCGTACCATCATATCTAATCTCAATTTTATCTCTTGGAGGAGCTTTAATGAAGCCGTTCGTATATTCCTGAATAGCCTTAAAACCCTTCATTATATTATTAAAGACCTCATTATTTCTTGGATCTTCATATTTGTCAAGTACATGATTAATATCCCATACTATCCAATATTTTGGCTCAGTTACCCAAACTTGATTTATACCTGGTGAAAAACCTCCCCTGTAAGCATTAAGAAGATCTTTCCAACTATATCCCTTGGGATTTAAATCTTGCTTTTTAACTATATCTATATGTATATTATCTTCACCTTGTAATCCCGCATTCTCTAAAACAGCAGGAATATAATCATCATTCTTATTAGCTAAAGAATTACTAAAATTTACCTTTATTGTACATTGCTCTGGTTTGTCTATTTCAAATGTAAGATTTCCTCCTTCTGTTTTCT